>JBKJOD010000275.1:0-2821 GCA_046593245.1 Phycisphaerales bacterium | reverse complement strand
TCCCAGCCAGCGACGAGGCCGTCGAGATCGCCCTCCGGCTCGAGGGCCACGAGGAGCGCCGCTCGGAGATCGTCCCGAACAAGAACCGTAACCTCGACTGGAACCTCAAGCGGCTGCCCGCCACGGCGGTCGCCACACCGGCCTCGCCGACGGCCGATCGGCCACGCACGACGACCCCGAAGCCGCGCACCGGCAAGCCCCGCGATATCTCGCCCACGAGGTCCGGCTCCAAGGGCGTCGGCAACAACACGCTCGAGCCCGACTTCTGACGAAGCCGGCCGTGGCGGCGCGGATCGCGTCGCCGGCTGGGCTACAATCGGCGCCATGGGGACCCGGTGGACTCGAGTCATCGTCGTCGGTTTTCTGCTCGCGCTCGGGGGGGCCGCGCTGGTGGCGTGGGTGGGTCGAACCAAACTGGTTGGTCGGCCGCCATCGGTAAGTTCGCCCACATTAGCAAACCCGAAACGCACTCCCGCACTGCCCATCGCAGCCCTTGCCGTGCTCGCGCTGGCACCGCTTTCGCAAGCCATCCGCTCATTCTCACTCGTGCTGGAGCAGAACAACTGGCTGCCCAACAATCGGCTGGTGTACGGCGTGGGAACCGCGACGGGGATGGCGATGGATGAGCAGTTCCGGGCCGCGGATGATCGTTC
Organism: Phycisphaerales bacterium; assembly: GCA_046593245.1. Classification (GTDB taxonomy): domain Bacteria; phylum Planctomycetota; class Phycisphaerae; order Phycisphaerales; family UBA1924; genus UBA4658. Next base: position 2,168 of record JBKJOD010000275.1, on the reverse strand, counting down.
CCGCGCCGAGTTTCTCGACGCTATGGGCCCGATGGTGTACGTGAACATGGTCATTCGCCCGCAGGAAACCCCGAACTCCGGCGTGTATCTGCTCGGTGATTCCACGCCGCTGTATTTTCTCGGTGCCATCGGCGATCTGCATCCGGGCGACAACTCGCGCAGCGTTGTGCTCTACCACACCACGTGGGACGGCTCGCCGCTGCTCGCATCGCCCGCGCGCCCCGGCGAATCCATGTTCGCTGCGTGGACAAACTCCCTCCACCAACGCGGCGTGCGCTATGTCCTCGTCAACTACAGCGAGCTCGAACGCCTGATCGACAAGAGCCACTACTACGACCCCCGCGTGACGATGGAAGATGTGCAGAAGTGGCTTCGCGCTCCCGAGAGCCGGCTCAGCGTGGTGCGGACGTGGCGCAACGCGTTCAGCGAACTCTTTGAGATCCTGCCCGACCCCAGCGCGCCCGCAAGCACATCCACTGGAGCCGCGCGATGACATTCAACGGCGATCCACAAATCACCATTTCTGAGCCATCCGGCGACCCAACGCCCCGCAGCGGTCTGGGCCGCGTGCTCCGGCTCGCCGTGCAGATTCTCGGCTGCGCCATCGGCATCGGCCTGCTGGGCTGGTGCGTCTCCATCGCACTGCGCCCCAGCAACCGCGCCGCACTCAAGCAGTTGCAGTCCGCATCCGCTCTGGACATCGCTCTCCTCATCGGCCTCTCAATCGTCGTCCTGCTCGCCTCCGGCGGTGCATTCCGCGAAACGCTCCGCCCCGTCAGGCGGCTGCCGATGCTCGAGGTGCAGGCCACCAACGTCATCGCCTGCCTGCTCGCGCTGCTCCCCTTCAAGCTCAGTGTCTTCTTTCGCGTGCTCATCCACAACCGGCGCGACGGCGTGCCCGTGCTCACCATCGGCGCGTGGTTCGGCGCCGTCGGCGTGGTCATTCTCTGCGTGATGCTCCCCATGATCGGCGCCAGCGTCTGGCGCGGCAAGGCCGATGATCTCTGGTTCATCACCTCCGGCGGCGGCATGCTCGCGATGCTGCTCACCGTTCTGCTCGTCGCCCGCACGTTCCGAAGCGAACAGGGCTGGGCCTGGGCGCAGCGCTTCTACGCCAAGCTCCCGCTCCCGCGCTCGATCGGCACAGGCTCCAAGTTCGCAACCATGTTCTTCGAGAAGTCCCACGAGGGCGTTCGGATGCTCGCCTCGCCACGCGTCGTCTTCGGCTGCGCCTTGCTCCGCGTCATCGACATCGGCGCCCAGGCCGGTCGCATCGCCGTCGCCGCGGCCATTGTCGGATCGCCCCTGCACTGGGAGCAGGCCCTGCTCGCCGGTTCATCCTTCTTCCTCATCGGCGCGGCCGCCCCGACCGGCGCGCTCGGCGTCCGCGAAGCCGGCACCGCCTCACTGCTCACCAAGTTCCTCCCCGGCATCGCGATGGAAACGTTCGCAACCATCGTGCTGACTGTCACCGCCGTCGAGGCGATCGTGATGATCGTCGGATCGATCGCGGCCGGCGCGTACCTGAGGCCAGATCGGCTGATGCGTGCGAAACAGAAGTGACCAAGTGGCAGAGTGTCAAAGGCGGCAAGGTGAAAGTCGCTCGGAATCACTCGCACACGTCGTCTTGACTCTTCCACTCCCCCTCTCCCCTACCCCTCCACTTCTGTTGCCCCTCCACCAATACACTCCCCCATGCGCCTCGCCCTCGCCCAGATCAACCCCACCGTCGGCGATATCGCCGGCAACGCCGCGCGGATCGTGCGAGCCATTGAAGAGGCGCGCGCCAAAGGCGCCGATCTGGTGGTGCTTCCCGAACTCGCCCTCTGCGGCTATCCGCCCAAGGACTTGCTGCTTCAGGAAGGGTTTGTCAAAGCGTGCGTGAAGGCCGCGCAGGAGATCGGTGAGAAGCACACCGCGGGCATCACCGCGATCTTCGGCCTCCCGCTCCCGGTCGATCCGCACAACCCGGATGCACAAGGCACCGCCGTCGCCAACGCGCTGCTGGCGTACTGCGACAACACCTACATCGACTCCTACGACAAGCGCCTGCTCCCGACGTATGACGTCTTCGATGAGGACCGCTACTTTGTCGCGGGCGATCGCGCCGTCGTGATCGATGTGCCGGTTCGGAGTGGCACGAACTTTCCAGCCCGTGATTCCCGCTC
>JBKJOD010000010.1:0-11445 GCA_046593245.1 Phycisphaerales bacterium | reverse complement strand
GAGCCGAGGGACTCGGTGAACGTGTCCTTGTCAACAAGGTTGACGCCCGACGCGGCGTACGTCAGCCCGCCACCACCCCCACCGTTCTTGTGGCCGTTCTTCGTTCCGCCGCTCGCGCCCGTCGGTGTTCCCATGGTGGCTGAGGATAGCGAGCCGGAGCTGGGAACTGAGTCATCCAGCCCGCCGCGAAACCCCTTTCCATGCCCCCTGCGGCATCAACCCGCTCAACGCCGTCCCGTGTGACTCGTGAGGTATATTCTCTCCCCCTTCCGGCCGATATCCCTTTGCTTTTTTCGCATCGGTCGTCGATTGTCTTCCTCCCCCTTTGGAGTCCCCATGCACCGCCTGTTCACCTCCGAATCCGTCTCAATGGGCCACCCCGACAAAGTCTCGGACCAGATCTCCGACGCCATCCTCGACGCCATGCTCGCCGATGACCCGATGAGCCGCGTCGCCTGCGAGACGCTCTGCTGCACCGGCCTGGTCGTCGTCGCCGGCGAGATCACTACCAACACATACGTCAGCATTCCCGACCTGGTCCGCGACACCGTTCGCGAGATCGGCTACACCTCCGGTGACATGCGCTTCGACGCGGACAGCGCGGGCGTCATGGTCGCGCTCAACAAGCAGTCCAACGACATCGCGATGGGCGTGAACAAAGAAGGCGCAGGCGACCAAGGCATGATGTTCGGCTTTGCCTGCAACGACACGCCAGAACTCATGCCGCTGCCCATCCAGCTCTCCCACAAACTCGTCGAGCGTCAGGCACTGGTCCGCCGCACCAACAAGATCAAGGGTCTGCGCCCCGACGCCAAGAGCCAGGTCACCGTCGAGTACGACGGCACCGGCCGCCCCGTCCGCGTGGACACCGTCGTGCTCAGCACCCAGCACGACGCCACTTGGAACACCAAGCAGCCCGCGCTGCACAAGGCCGTGATCGCTCAGATCATCAAGCCCGTGCTCGGCAAGCTCTGGAACAGCAAGATCAAGGTCCACGTCAACCCCACCGGCCGCTTCGAGATCGGCGGCCCGCACGGCGACACCGGTCTGACCGGGCGCAAGATCATCGTCGATACCTACGGCGGCATGGGTCGCCACGGCGGCGGCGCGTTCTCCGGCAAGGATCCCACCAAGGTTGATCGCTCCGCCGCGTACATGGCCCGCTACATCGCTAAGAACGTCGTGGCCGCCAAGCTCGCGGATCGCTGCGAGATCCAGCTCTCCTACGCCATCGGCGTCGCCGAGCCGACCAGCGTGTACGTCGATTGCTTCGGCACCACCGCCGAGGGCACCAGCGAGCAGGAGATTAGCGACGCGATTCGCAAGACCTTCAAGCTCACGCCCCGCGGCATCATCGAGGCCCTCAAGCTCCGCTCTCCCATCTACTCCCCCACCGCCCGCCACGGCCACTTCGGCCGCGCCCCCGGCACCATCACCTACAAGGGCAAGAAGTACGAGACTTTCACCTGGGAGAAGACGGATAAGGCCGCAGTGCTGAAGAAGCTCTGCTCCTAACCCGCATTCGTATTTGGGTACCTCCACGCTCCGCGTGGCGCTTCTCTCCATCACCAGCATCACACTCCACACCCTCGCCCTGCGGGGGTGTTTTTCTATATCCATTCCAAACTGCTCACTCTCAGAACACGCTCCCTGCTCACTTCTGGTTGCAAACGAAGCGCGAACCACGTCGCTTCACATCAAATTGCCTATCTGTTTCCGGATGCTTCGTCGCATGATGGTGGTACCGGCATCGGGCGCGTCGCCCGAGGCCTCGTACAAGGAGTCCATCCATGTTCAGTACATCGCGCTCGCTCTGTTGTCGTCGTCTCCTTCTTTCCGCATGTGCCCTCATCGCCGGAGCTCTCGCCCCCGCGCTGACGGCCCACGCCCAGTCTGGCATCGGGGCCTGCTGCCTTCCCAATGGGGGCTGCATCTCAGGTGCCGCTTCCACCCAGTGTCAGGCCGCGGGCGGCATCTTCTTTGACGGCCAAGCCTGCGGCCCCTCCTGCGACCAGACCGGCGCGTGCTGCCGCGGCAACGTCTGCACCATCGGTACACCTGCCCAGTGCGCATCGATCGCCGGCACCTACTTCGGCGGAACCTGCACGACCTCACCGTGCCCGACCACCACCACCGGCACCTGCTGCAACCCGCAGACCGGCGCGTGCTTCTCCGGCCCGCAGACCCAGTGCCCTCCTCCCTCCATCTGGTACCCCGCGCCCATCACCTGCAATCCGTTCCCCTGCGGCAGCTTCGGCGCGTGCTGCAACACAGCCACCGGTGGCTGTTCGCAGACGATCCAGTCCGCCTGCAACGGCAACTGGACACCGAATACACCATGCACCGCCGTCGGTGTGTGCGCCGCTCCCGGCGCGTGCTGCAACATCGCCACCGGCGCGTGCATCACTTCCACCGCCGCCAACTGCCCCACCACTACAGGCCAGTTCTTCCCCGGCGCAACCTGCGCCACCGCCCCCTGCCAGCCACACGGCGCGTGCTGCTACCAGTCTCCCACCGCCGCCGCGCTGCTCTGCATCTCCACGACGCAGTCCGAATGCGTCGCCCTCGGCGGCACCTTCCTGCTCAACGCCCCCTGCTCACCGAATCCCTGCCCGCAGGTGCCGCGTGGCGCGTGCTGCATCCCGGGTATCGCCGGTGGATGCGCGTTCATTTTCCAGACCCAGTGCCCCACCGGCTCGAACTTCTTCCCTAACCAGACGTGCAACCCCAACCCCTGCCCGAATAGCCACGGCGCGTGCTGCACCGCCACCGCGGGCTGCATCGTCGTCGCCGCGGGCCAATGCCCCACCGCCGCAACCTACATTCCCAACACCTCCTGCGTGCCGAATCCCTGCCCCAACTACGGCGCGTGCTGCACGGCCGTCGCGGGCTGCGTCTACACGACGCTCGCCAACTGCACAGGTCAGTTCTATCCGAACACCACCTGCAACCCCTCGCCCTGCAACAACACCGGCGCGTGCTGCACCTCCGACGGCGTCTGCATCGCCACCGTCGCGACCCAGTGCAACGGCCAGTGGACCGCAAACACTCCTTGCACACCCAACCCATGCCCGCGCGGCGGCTGCTGCAACCCGGACACCGGCAAGTGCTATGTCGTTACTCAGGCCCAGTGCCACGCCCATGGTCTGGTCTGGCTGGGTAACGGCGTTCCCTGCACCCCCAACAACTGCCTGCCCCGTCGCGGCGCGTGCTGCCACACCGGCTCTTCCAACTGCATCATCACCACTGCCAGCCAGTGCACCGGTGTCTGGCACGCCAACCACCCGTGCGCACCAAACCCCTGCTGCCCACCCAACTGGACCGGTTCGGGCACCATTAGCGTCGCGGATATCTTCGGCTTCCTGTCCGAATGGTTCGCGGGCTGCCCGTGATCCTGTTCTCAGTCACGCCGTTCTGATACAGGTTCTGCCGCGTCCGTTGTAATACGCCGGCCCGGGTTCCAGATGCCCGGGCCGGCGTTTGCCTTTGCAATACCCCAAACCACTCGGCCCCCGTTCGGTCACCGACCCGCAAAACTCCTCCTCTTTTTGTCACGCACTCTCCATTCAACCCCGCAATGACGCATACTCATGGAGACATTCCCTTCGCTCGCTTGCCGGAGTTACCGCCCATGCTCGATCTCTCACGCTGTTGTCGCTTTACTTTCGCCGCGATGTTCCTGCTTCTGGTCGCCGCGCCGCTCGCCCGCGCCCAGTCCGGCATCGGTGCCTGCTGCAAAGCCAGCGGCCAGTGCGTGACCAATCTCGATTCGAGTTCCTGCATCCGTCTGAGCGGCTCGTTCATGGACGGGCAGACTTGCGCCGTCTGCTCCCAGACCGGCGCGTGCTGCACCGGGACCACGTGCACAACAGTCACTCCCGGAAACTGCGCCGGTGCTGGTGGGTTCTATTTCGCCGGCGCGTGTACCGCAAATCCTTGTCCAAGCCCGATCCTCGCCGGATCCTGTTGCTCTCCCGGCGGTGATTGCACCAGCGTCAGCCAAGCCGGATGCATCGGAACATGGGCCGCCGGTGTCGCGTGTGCCGTTTCGCCGTGCCTTCCGAAAGGCGCGTGCTGCGCCGTCACTTCCTGCACCTTTGTCGCCAAGTCCGAGTGCGCCGCATCCTGGTTCCCAAACACGACCTGCGCCGCCGCCAACTGCGGCCCCACCGGTGCCTGCTGCAACACCGCCACCGCCGTTTGCTTTGACACCACCGCCGCCAACTGCCCCGCCTCCAGCACGTTCACTTCCGGCATCACCTGCGCCGCCGCCCCTTGCGCCTCAACCGGCGCGTGCTGCAACCGCGCCAACTCCTGTGTCTCCGCAACCAAGAACGAGTGCGCTTCCATCGGCGGCAACTTCACCGCTGGCGGCTCCTGCAACCCGAATCCCTGCGGCGGCCCCCTCGGCGCGTGCTGCATCCCCGGCCAGGCCGGCGGGTGCGCCTTCATCTCCAAATCCGATTGCCCCTTCGGCTCCACCTTTACCGCAAACGCGCCGTGCAACCCCAGTCCCTGCCCAAACACCCAAGGCGCGTGCTGCACCGCCAGTGGATGCAGCACCACAATCGCCAGCGGTTGCAGCGGCACGTTCTACCCGGCCCAGCCCTGCACCGCGGACCTCTGCCCATCCATCGGCGCGTGCTGCAACACCGCCGTCGGCGGATGTGCGCAGACAACGCTCGCCGCGTGTACCGGCATGTGGTATCAGGCCGCCGCATGCTCACCAACGCCCTGCTCCACCTCCGGCGCGTGCTGCTCGCTCGCCGGTGCGTGCTCGGCATCCACTCTTGCCGCGTGTACCGGAAGTTGGTTCGCCTCCGCAGCGTGTTCACCCAATCCATGCGTGAAGGGCGGCTGCTGCAACGAAGCCAGCGCCTCCTGCGTCATCGCCAGCCAATACCCGTGCGTTCAGCAAGGCCTGTTCTTTATGGGCGTTGGCATCGTCTGCTCCCCCAAGATGTGCACCGTCAACATCGGCGCATGCTGCAACACCTCCACCGGCGCGTGCGCCATGAGCACCCAGACCCAGTGCACTTCCAAGATCGTCGGCAAGTCCTCCTGCGCACCCAACCCCTGTTGCAACGCCGACTTCACCGGCAACAATCTGGTCGATGTCCCCGACATCTTCCTCTTTCTCAACACATGGTTCGCGGGTTGCCCGTAACCTCGCCCACGCGCCCGGGAATGAGTAACGGTCCGGGAGCGACACCCGTGGAGATGCCTCCACTCACTCTACCCGATACAACCCGCGCTCCCTGATGTACCCCGCCACACCCGGCGCGATCCACTCCGCGATCGCGTTCTCATCCCCATCGCGCAGCGCCGCCCGTATCCGCGTCGCGCTCACATCCAGCCGCCCCACTTCCACCATCCCATCGCGCCACAGCTCGAGCTCCTCCGGCCGCCAGTACCGCGTCCGCTTCATCCGCCGCACCAGATCATCCGATCCGCCTACATCCCCGCGCACCATCACCACCGGGCTGGCGATCTGCGCAATCTGCCGCGGCGACCGCCATTTGTCAAACCCCACCGCCTGATCCGCGCCGATCAGCAGCCGCAGCGCCGTCCCGCTCATTCCCTGCGCATCCAGCCACTCTCGCGCCAGCCACACCGTGTCCACGGTGTAACTCGGCTCCGGGCCTTTCACTATTGAATGGACTTCCAGCCCATCTTCTTTCACTTCCGCAGCACCGGAATCCTGCCCCTGTTCCTTCTCTTCCCTCACCCACCTCGCCCGATCAATCTCCTCCGTCCACACCCCCACGCGCTCCACCCCCTCCAGCGACCGCTTCAGCATCTCCACCCGATCCGCGTCGCTCGCCGCCGGCCCGCGCTCCTTGTGCGGCGAGCGCGCCGCCGGCACATACACCAGCCACCCCGCGCCCACGCACTCCATCCGCTTCTCCAGCTCATCGCGCACCCGCACCGGCAACTCCACATGCCCCCGATGCGGCGGATCAAACGTCCCGCCAAATAGCACCACCACCTTCGGCACCCCCGTGCCCGCATCACCCACCGGCACCGGCATCGCAGTCGTCTCGCGCTCGCTCAAACTCCAACTCCCTTCGCAACGCCCTCGCGTGATTCCCAGTTCCGAATCACCTCCACCACCCGTTTCCCCACCAGCGGCAACACCCGGTTTGACCGCCGCACCACCCCCACGATGTGCCCGATCAGCCGCGGCCGTCGCAGCATATCCAGCACCGCCCGCCCCGCTTGCGTTTCCCCCTCCGGCGTGATCCACCCCATCACCTCCCCGGGAAGCGTTTCCTCCGGCGTATCGCTCACGCCGCGCACCACCGTCCACGCGATCCCGCGCCGCTCACACTCCGCTGCGAACGCGTGCGATTCCATATCCACAATCGCCGCGTTCAAGATCGCCGCCAGCGCACGCTTCTCTTCCGGTGTGGAAACAATCCGATCAACCGCCGCCAGAATCACGCCCCGCTGATCCGCGCCCCACGGGATCCATGATTGCCCCTGCTCATCCACCACCCGCGCGATCCCCGGCACATCCTCCCCATGCACCAGCCCGCCGCACGCGCCCGCGAGCACGAACAACGCTCCCTGTTCGCGACTCGCCGCCCGTACCACCGCCTCTTTCCCAATCCCAGTCTGCACCACGCGCACCTCAGCCCTCCCAACTCTGCCAAGCTCTCGCTCTACATGCGATCGTTCGATTCGCATCGGACAGAACACCACCACGCCCGATTTCCCGCTCTCCAGCCCCACGTCGCGTCCTGGTCTGTCGGTTGTGTGCATGCCCCCAAACCGTAGCGATTCAACCCCTGATATCCCAACAGACCTTGAACTTACCCGAGTTTCTGGGTATCTCCGGCCTTTTTCCCTTCCATTTTGTTCAGAGTGTGATAGTTTTAGAACATATCGCTCGCTCCGCTCCGCCTTGTCTGGCGGGGAGGCCGAGCATCTGAGGAGAGAGAGACCCATGCGACGCATTTCGCGCCTCGTTGTTGTTGTTGTTGTTGTTGCTGCATCCGGTGCGGCCGCTTCCCTTGCATCCGCCGCCATCTTCAACGGGGGCAACCTCGTCGTTCTGGAAACCCAGGGCACCTTCGCCAACGGCACCAGCGGATCCATCAACTCGCTCGCCTCCTCTGTCTCGCTCCGCGAGTGGGTGCCCGGTGCTGGCTTCTCCGGCAACCAGACCGCCCTCAACTCCAGCACCACCGGCACCCGGCTCACCATCGCCGGATCGTCCACCAGCGAGGGCCAGCTCACCATTTCCAGCAACGGCCAGTACCTGATCTGCGCTGGCTATGACGCCGCCTTCGGCACCAGCGGGCCCAGCGCCGGCAGCTCCATCGCCACCTCCACCACGGCCAACGTCAATCGCGTTGTTGGCCAGGTCGATCTCAACGGTAACGCCACCTACAACCGCATCACCGACGCCTACAGCACCAACAACTTCCGCGCCGCCGCCAGCACCACCGGCTCTTCTTTCTACACCGTCGCTTCCAACGGCGGCCTGCGGCTGAACACGCCCCCCGCCACCACCACCACGTTGCTCAACACCGCAGCGGGCTCGCCCACCAACATCCGCGCCGTCAACATCTTTGACTTCGGCAGTGGTCCCGAGGTGTACGTCTCCGCCGCCTCCGGCACCTTGCAGGGCGTCGGCCGCCTGAACACCGGCACCGGAGCCATCGATCTGCTCCCCGGCTTCCCAACCACCACCGGCCCCTCCGCCGAGGACTTCACCTTCCTCAGCAGCACCACCCTCTACGTCTGCGATGATCGCTCCGCCGCCAGCGGCGGCGGCCTGCAGCGCTGGGACTTGGGCGGCACCGGAAGCTGGACCCTGACCTACACCCTCAACGTCGGCCTCCCCTCCACCGCCGCAGGCCTTCGCAGCATCACGCTCGGTGCCAACGGCCAGATCTTCGCTATCGCTGGCGGCTCCGCCGCGGGCGGCACCACCTCGCTCGTCTATATCACTGACACCGGCGCGGGTTCCACCTTCACCACCCTCGCCACCAGCGGCGCGGGCACCGCGTTCCGCGGCGTCGAGTGGATCGTTCCCGCCCCCGGCGCGGCCACCCTGCTGGGCCTCGGCGGACTCCTCGGCGCACGCCGCCGCCGCCGCTGATCCTTTCCGCTTGGTTACTACAAACACAGCGGCCCGGGCACTCGCCCGGGCCGTTTTCTCTTTTACCACCACGCAGATCACGGCATCCCCAGCCGCTCCTTCATCATCGCCCATTCACGCTGCACGCCGATCTTCGGCACCCAACGCTCGATATACGCCACATCAACTTTCTCTCCCTGCGTCTTGAACACGCTTGCAATGTCCCGGGTGTGCTTGTCTGAGCCGCCCTCCTTGTAGAACTCGAGTTTCTTGAGAATGATGTCCTCAGGCGCGGCGACCATTACGGAGCCGACACTCGGAACCTCCACTCGCCGCGCTCTGGACAATCGGGATTCATCGAAAGGTGTATCCCGAAACACCATGATGTCCGCCTTCACACCCTCCGACGCCCAGAGAATATTGAACTGCGATGGCCCTCTCGCCGCCGCCATCGCCGCGTCCTCGCTCACGTAATAGTCCGGCATCGGGAATGCAGCGCAGAACTCCGCCACCTTCCAGGATGGCAGTTCCACCACCACGTCCACATCCTGTGTGAATCGAGGTTCCCCCCACGTCATACTCGCGTACGAACCCGTCACGTAGTATGAAAGTCGCAACCGCTCGCACGCTTCCACCACTCGCATCATCAGCAGTTCAACGGCTTCCACCGGACATCCTCCTCAGCACTTCCTCGCGAACTTGCTCAGGGGTCCATTCAGGATGTTGATGACGAACGCCTGCTTCAACCATCCGACGAGCCGCCCCACCCGCTCGCAGACCCATGCGCAACCGCTGGCCCGGTGTCATACGTCGGAACATGTCCGCCGTCGCGTCGTCGATCACCTCAATCCGGCGAATGTCATAGTCCGGCGATGCCATACCCCATTCTACGCGACATCCAATGCCCCCGTATCCTCGCACATGGACCCGGTGCTCAAACGCTTACACCGAAACGGCCTCGCGGTCTATGTCTGCATAGCACTCGGTCTGTTGACAATGGGCGTAACTCAGGTATCTGAGCACGGCCTCACTGCGCAGCCAGTACTGATTCTGATCGCCGGAGTTGCCACTTCCATCGCGGCAACCATGTACTGGTTGCGCTACCGATCTATGAATCGCCGCGTCGAATTGCCGCGACCATTCTCACTCCACCGTGACACTCTTCGCAAGATTTCGCGGCTTATCCACATCATGCCCCCGCGCCAGCGCGGCGTAATACGCCATGAGCTGGAGCGGAATCGCCGCCAAGATCGGGCTCAACGGTTCCGGAATGTCCGGGATGTACAGCACATCATGGGCGCTCTGCTTGATCTGCTCGTCCCCCTCGGTCGCCACCGCGATGATGTGCCCGCCGCGTGCCCGCACCTCGTGGATGTTGCTCACCACCTTGTCGTACTGCCGCCCCTTGTTCGCGATGAACACCGCCGGCATCCCCTCGTTGATCAGCGCACTCGGCCCGTGCTTCATCTCCGCCGCGGGCATGCCCTCGGCGTGGATATACGAGATTTCCTTGAGCTTGAGCGCTCCCTCAAGAGCCGTCGGATAGTTGTACCCACGCCCCAGGAAGAGCCAGTTCTCCCGCTCCACATACTTCTCTGTCACCCGCTTGATCCGCGCCGCCTGCTCCAGAATCTGCTCGATCTTTCCGGGCAGCGTTTCCATCGCCGCGAGCAGTTCCGCACACTGGTCCCCACTCATCATCCGCCGCCGCGCCATGAATAGCGCGATCAACGTCAGCACCGCCACCTGCCCCGTGAACGCCTTCGTACTCGCCACGCCGATCTCCGGCCCGACGCGCAGATACACACCCGCATCCGTTTCCCGGGCGATCGACGACCCCACCACGTTCACCACACCCAGCGAGAGCGCCCCCCGCTCCCTCGCCTCATGCAGCGCGGCCAAGGTATCCGCCGTCTCGCCGCTCTGGCTCACCGCCACTACCACCGTGCCATCCTCGATCATCGGGTTCCGATATCGAAACTCGCTGGCGTACTCCGTCTGCGACGGCACCTTCGCGAGATCTTCCAGCAGATACCGCCCGATCATCGCCGCGTGCAGCGCGGTTCCCTGCGCCGTCAGAATCACCCGCTTCGCACGGGTCAGTTCCTTCGCAAAGTTCGAGAGCCCGCCCAGCACGACCTTCCCGCTCGTCAGGTCCACACGCCCCGAAAGGCAGTTCCGGATGCTCTGCGGCTGCTCGAAGATCTCCTTGAGCATGTAGTGCTCATAGTGCCCCAGCTCGATCTGCGCCAGGTCAAGCTCAAGCTGCATGATCTTCGGATTCACCGCCACGTTTGTCGTCGTTGATGTCCGGAACCCCTCGCGGGTGATCTTGACGACGTTGTAGTCATCCAGCGGAAACGCGCGGCTGGTGTGCGCGATGATCGCCGAACCATCCGACGCCACGATGTACTCGCCATCCCCGATCCCCACCATGAGCGGTGCGCCCTTGCGCGCCACCACCAGCGTCTCCGGCTCCTTTTCGCACATCACGCAGATCGCATACGCCCCCGTCACCTCGCGCAGCGCGGCTTGCACCGCCGCTTCCAGATCACCCTCATAGAGCTCCCCGATCAGCGCGGCCAGCACTTCCGTGTCCGTCTCGGACACAAACCGGTGCCCCTTTTCCTTCAGGTACGTCTTCAGCACCGCGTAGTTTTCGATGATGCCGTTGTGGATCACCACAATCCCGGACTTCTCGTTCTTGTGCGGGTGCGCGTTGATGTCCGTCACGCCGCCGTGCGTCGCCCAACGCGTGTGCCCCATCCCCATCGTCCCCGTGAGCGCACCCTGCTGCTCGATCGCCTCCTCGAGGTTCGCCACCCGCCCGGCCTTCTTGATGATCTTGATCTTCCCGTCCGCACCCATCACGGCAATGCCCGCGGAGTCATATCCGCGATACTCCAGCCGCTTCAGACCTTCGAGCAGCAATGGCTGTGCGGGCTTGGAGCCAAGATACGCGACAATCCCACACATACTTCTTCTCCGTGGCACGGGCATCGCCCGTTTTCCTATTTCCGTGTCACGGGCTTTCTAGCCCGTGTTCGGGCCGCCGCGGCCCGACTCTTCTCTTCCCACAAGCCGCGCGGCCGATGCCCACCACCCGTCATCCCCTACATCGGCAGCCCCGCTCGTACGCCCCGCCCCATCCACCGGATCGCGCCGCCGTCAGGAAAACAGTAGGTCCGATACCACGCCGCACCCGCTCAAAACTGCCCACGCCCGCGTCCCACTCACCCCTTCTTCCCCTCCGCACCCTGCTTCTCTTCCACCTTCTTCTCCCCCAGTTGCTGCACAAAGAACTCCTTGACACGCTTTATTTCCCGTCCCGTGTCCGGGCCGAACCCATGCCCCGC
>JBKJOD010000374.1:0-6388 GCA_046593245.1 Phycisphaerales bacterium | reverse complement strand
CGAAGTCGAACGGATCGGTATCCACGACGCAGCGGAGCCGGGAGGCACAGGTTGCCAGGTTGGTCGAAACCGTACCGGTGTCCGTGGCGCTGATGCCAAAGTTGCCGCGGGCGCCCTGGAAGCCGTTGACAACCACGTAGTACTGGTTGCCAGAAATGGTCGGGACAGTCACGGTTGAAGCCGTGGCGAGCGAACCGCAGGCCGGGTTCGCATCATCGTTGCCACCCACGCAGTTGAAGGGGCCGGTGCAGGCCGAATCGGCGCAGTACACATGGACGATGGTGTCAAACGACGTGAACGGGTCGCACGTGGTGACGGTCACGTTGTTGCCGGTGCCCGTGAACTTGAACCACACCGCACCTCCATCAACCAGATCAAAGGCGCAGCCGCCGATCGCATCCGCTGTGGAGGCAACGCTCGTAGCCGAGAGCACCGTGCCGCTCAGGGGCAGCGTGAGCGCGCCGGCGCACGCATCATTGGGAAGCGGGATGCAGGGCGAGGGCGTGCATGACACGCCGGAAGACTGCGTGAAGCCCGCGCCGCATGTGCCAGAAAGCAGCGCGAAGCACGCACCCGTGGTGGTATTGCAGCAGGCGTTGGGCAAGGGGCACGGATTGGGCGAGCACGCCGTGCTGGCCAAGAACGTCGAGCCAGCTGGGCAGCTCGTCGAAGCCGTTGCCGAGCACACGCCCGTCGTCGAGTTACAACACACGTTCACCGCAGTGCCCGGGGCATACACGCGGAACATCACGCCCGAGGTCGCACCGATCTGGCGTCCGGACGCTGTCGCGAAGTTACCATTGTTGTCCGTCCCGTTCACGTCGGGGCTGCGGTAGTAGCCGCCCGGAGCCGCAAACCCGGTGCTTCCGATGACCGCGGCGGGCGCAACCGGATTGGTCGTCGCACCCTGACCTGTGATGAGAGTCGTTGAGCCCGCCACGTCTACGAACGTTCCCGTGCCAGCATCACGCTTCCAGTTGAAGGCGAAGCCGATCGGGCCGGTGCTGGTGACAGTGATTGATGGAGTAAAAGTCACGCCGGGGGCAACACCCGCGTTGCCCATAGTTCCTGCAGCCGGGGCCGCAGCCATGAACGTCAGAATTCCGCCGGTCGCGACGGTCACGGGAGTCGTCGGCGCGAACACCACAGAACCTGAACCTGCGAGATTCGAAAAGGTGGCCGCTGCGGCCGTGAAGCTGGTATTCCAAACCCAATAGTTCAGCTGCAGACGACTTGTCGTATTCAGCGTGACCGCCGCTCCCGTGTTGTTCACCCAGACGATGTCAACGCCAGTGATCGTGAGGTTGGAAGGGTCGGAGAGGTTGACTGGCTCACCCATCTGGCGATTGCCGGAACCGGTCGGATTTCCCGCGTTCACACCGTTTGCCGGAATGAACCAGTTCGTGTTCGGAACAGTGGTCATGTGGTCGTACACGGGCGCATCCGCCATCGCCGTTGCCGCCATGCCCAGCCCTGCCATCAAACCCGCACACATCGTGTACCGGCCGATCGCACTTCTACAGTCGCTCACAAAACCCATTGCAAACCTCCAAAGTGTGGTTGGTGACAAATCTCTGAACCGATCCGGACACGCCGCGATTGCTTCGCGTTGCCCGGCCCTCCGTCCCATCTTCTTGAATATTGAAACACACCGAAACTCAACTGACCCGACTACTTCGACCAATCCTTATCATGACCCCACAAACACGACCCTGCCACTATTTCTTCCCATCCGGCAAGGCGCAAGAACTGCCACAGTACCAACTCAGCCCATTCTGACAAGCTTTTTTCCCCTGCGCAAGCAAGATTTGCGCCGCAGGCCCGGTAACTTGGGCAAGAGCACACAACTGGCCCGAAGGCCGCTCTTGTCAACCCGGCGATTCTGATCCGGATCGCGCTCACCCACGGTTCCGTCCAAACTCCATTCCATCCAACCCCCGCTCATGGACAACCCGCAAACCAGGCCGACAAGAACAGGAAGATGTCCGAAACCGTGGTCGCTCCTGAGCCGTCATAGTCACCGACCGGGCTTCCCGCGAACCACGCCGACAAGAAGTCAAAGATGTCCTGGACTGTGATCCCGTTCACGCCGTTGATATCCGCTTTGCACCTGAACGCGGCATCCACGCTCACCGGCGCCGAGACCGCGAACGAGCACGTTCCTGCACCCACGCACACACCCCCGCCCCAACCTTGAAACACCGAATCTGCATTCGGTGTCGCCACCAGAGTCACCCCTGTCCCGGTGACAAACGCAAACGAGCAGGTCACGCCGCAGTCGATGCCTGTCGGCACGCTGGTCACCGTGCCATGCCCGGATCCGCTTCTGGACACCTGCACAGCCACAGTCACCGGCACGCAGGGATTCGGTGAGCAGGTGCCTCCGGTTGTCCACGAACCGGCACACGCGCTCTGAGCGACAAACGTACACCCGCCCGCCACATCACAGCACACGCCGGATGGGGGCGGACACGGGTTCGGACTGCACACATTGCCGATGGCCCACGCCCCCGAGCACGCCGCTTGAAGCGTCTGGGTACAAGAGCCATCCGCCGCGCAGCACGATCCGCTCGGCTGCGGACATGGATTCACCGGAGCGCAGCTCGCGCCGCTGCTCCACGTCGCGGGACAGTTGCCCTGCGTGCTCGTTATGCACGATCCATCCGTCGCGCAGCAGCTGCCCGTGGGCTGCGGGCACGGATTCGGCGCACACGCGCCGCCGATCGTCCAGACATCCGCGCACGCGCTCTGGAGAGTCAAGTTGCAGGAACCGTTCGTCGCGCAGCAGGTGCCCATAGGTTGCGTACACGGATTGGGGGTGCACGCCGATGCGTTCCCCTGGTAGTCGCCCGAACATCCCGCACTGGCGGTCTGCGTACACACGCCGCTTGCGGCGCAGCACGCGCCCTGTGGCTGCGGACATGGATTCGGCGAGCAGCTCGTACCGTTTCCTTGGTAGGTGTTTCCTGCCGCTGCACACGCGGCACTTGTTGAGGACGAGCACGTCCCCGTCGCCGCCGCGCAGCACGCGCCCGTCGGCTGTGGGCACGGATTGACCGTACACGTTGTCCCATCACCCTGATAACTGCTGCCCGATGTTCCAATGCACACACTCTCCGAGACCGCGGCACATCCGCCCGTGGTCGCGGCACAGCACGCACCCGTCGCCACCACGGGTGGGCTGCACGAGGTATTCTGCATCGTCACGATCAGCGAGAACGCGCGCACACTGCCGGTATCCACTGCGGCGTTGTCGGACACATTCAGCACCCATGTGCCGCTCGGGTTCTGCCCGTCGAAGGCCGAGAGAGCGTTCGCTGGCGCGTACGACCCAGTGAACGGAGCAGCCGTATTCGCCGCCGCGTTAATGGACGTGAACGCGCCGTCATCATCCAGCGTGGTGGTGCAATAGTTGTTCCCGTCATTGGCTCCGGAAGTCGCCCCCGGGCGGTTGATCAGCGTTACGGAAGTTCCCTGCGGGCTGGTGAGCGTCACGATCAGATCGCCCACATATGTGTGATCCAGCCCCACGGTGGTTGCGCCGATCGCGTTGCTGCACGAGGAACCATCAAACCGAAAGTTCACATCCGTGATCACGCCCGAACTCGCAAACGGCAGCGAGACGTTGATTCCGGTCGCCACATTGTCCGGGATCGCCACCGCAGGGCCCGTGTAACTCACCGTCACCGGCGTTCCGCCGGAGGACTGCCCCGTGCTCAGCGTCAGCGGCAGCACCGTCGAGCCCTGCGAGGAACTTATCGAGAGCGAGAGATTGATCGGTGCCCCGCACACATGGGCCGCGCTCACGCTGATGACGTACACCGAACTGTTAGATGCCACCGCGCCGGACGCGATGCCCGGATACGACGCGAACCCAGTCGTCACCGTCGCGGTACCCGTCGAGGATGTCAGTAGCCCTGTCACGCCCGTCGCCGCCGTGTTGCCAACGTTCTGCACCGGGATCATCAGTTGAATCTGCGTCTCACCCGGATCAATCCGACCGTTCCCGTTGCCGTTGCCCAGCGTATCGCCGATCGTCTGCGCCCCGGAGAGTACAAAGCTTGCTGTCGGTGTGCTCGGGATGATCGTGAAGTTCGCGTTGGAAATATCAAAGAAGATGTTGCCGATCGCCTCCACCTTGATCCGCGCCGTAGTGGTGTTGATGCTCGGCAGCACCACGCCCGCACTCCCGGTGTTAGGGGTGCTCGCGCTCAGCACCGTCGGAAACGTGTTGCCCCCATCGGTCGAGAGCGAGATCTTCACATTCGCCGTGCTGATCGGCGCGGCCGTCGTCCCGCCCACCGTCCATGTCACCGTAATGGGCCCGCTGAAGGTGCCCGCCGCGTTCGGGCTGGTCACCACGAACGGGCCGGAAGCCGAGACCACATGCGTCACCGTCTGCTGGCTCACGCCGCCGCCGCCGGAGCGATTGTCGCGCACCGTCACCCGCCACTTGTACGCCGTTCTGGCCACCTGCGGCACAAGTTCCCACTGATCCGTGGTGTTCGCCAGCAGCGTCGAGAGCCGTGGAATCGTCCGCGATCCGCTCGCCACCGCCGTGCGCGAGCGATCGATCGGGTTCGTGCCCGAGTCCGTGCCAATCGCCCCCACGCTCACGCCGTCCTGCTGCTCCCAGCAATACGTGATTGGATCTCCGTTCGCGTCCGTCGCGCTCGCCGTGAGCGTGAATGGTGTCTGCTTCGGGATGGTGTACGCCGTCAGTGCGCCCACCGTCGGCGGCGTGTTTGCGGTCGCCGTGGTCGCGGCGCACGTCGTTCCGCCCAGATACGTGTTTATCTGATCGATGTTCAACCCGTTGAAGTACGGATCGTTGTGCGCCTGCACGTTGTACGCCGCCCCGCAGATGCCCGCGTAGCTCATGATCGTCGTGCCCGAACCCGCCTCCACGGTGAACGCCGCGGAATCGCCCGCGCTCCCGCCGCAGTTGCTCTGAGTGTGCCGCCCGCCGAACTGGTGGCCCAGTTCGTGCGACACATAGTCGATCACGAAGAACGCATCATTCGGCGCGGAGTATCCGCTGTACCCCTGCCCCTTGATGCTCCCGCAGACCGTGCCGATACCCCCCGCCAGCCCGTTGTTCCCCGCCGTGGTGTAGTGGATGACATGCCCGACGTCGTAGTTCGCAGCGCCGATGGTGCTCGTGAGCGCCGCTTGCAGATTCGTGTTGGTGGTGCTCGCATTATTGGGTGAGGTGAACGGATCGCTCGCAGCACTCGCGTAGATAATCGATGTTTCCGCTGCCACCAGCACGAACCGCACCGTCAGCTCCGGTTCATAGATTCCGTTGAGCTGATTCACAATGTTGTTCACCAGCGTGAGCGCAGGTCCGGCACCACCCGCCCACACCGTGGTTTCCCCCGTCACCGCCATCGCCAGCCGATACTGCCGGCGCGTCGCGCCCGAGGTGGATCGCGTGTGGAATCCGGGCACCGCCGTGACCACCCCCTCATCCGTCAGGCAGTTCAGCGTCCGCTCACCCTTGGCCGTGTCGCTACGCCAGAACGATGTGTGCAACGAGGTGTTCCCGCGCGTGTACGAATCAATCAGCCACGCACCGCCGTGCGCCCCCGCCTCGCTGATGGTGATGACCTGGGCCTGAAAGCCCAGCGGCGTCCACGAACAGTGGATCGTCGCGTACGCATCGTCAATGCCCTCCCCGCGGAAGTTCCGCAGCTCCGGGTGCGCCGCCGCGAGCGCGGGCTCCATCACGGCATATTCCACCACCTTGAAGCGTTGCCAGTGGCCATTTGGATCCGGGAGCGCAATCACCAGCGGATCCGTCGCGGCCCGCGGCGTGTCCTCGTACGGCGCCTTCGCCAGCAGATCACCCATACCCGCATGATCCAGCGCCAACGGCAGACCATGCACCGGGCGCATCCACCCCTGCGTCAGCGTCTCGCTCGCGGGCATGCGCTCCAGAACCGTCCACGGCCCCGAACTCGCAACCGCCTGCTGCGCCCGCGCCGCACCACTCGCTACCACCGCCAGCGCAACGGCCATCATCGCGGACCCACGCCGCCACAAACTCATGTGCATGCTCATACCAGTCCTTATCTCTTCGCCACGCCGGAACCCGGGCCAGAACGGCCCTTCCGACCACACGCCTGATGGCGAGCGCCCGAAAGCGCCCACCTTGCCCCCAACATTTTCCGCCAAGCTGAATGCTGCCGCACACAATCGCCGCGGCCAGCGATCGTGTCCCGAATCGAACATTCCGATTCCACTCCCGGTACGAACCCTGCCCGAGGCGCGGTTCCGCACCTCACACCGATAGCGTACGCTCGGCCAAAGCTGGCCTGGAAACCCGATAACCCTCACTTTTTCAGGTTTTTCAACCGCTCTCGAATCACCTCATATCTGGCGTTGA
>JBKJOD010000208.1:0-3220 GCA_046593245.1 Phycisphaerales bacterium | reverse complement strand
CGTTCCAGCAGCCAGGTGAGCGAGAGCACGCCGGGCTCGGAGCCGCCCTTGTAGCCGACGTATGTCCAGATTGTTCGATCAACTGGAACGCCGGGGTTGATGGCGAGAATCTCGCGGACGGGTTCCAGCCCCGGGGTGCGGGCCAGATCATCCAGCAGCCACATGGTGGCGGAGAGCTCCGAGGTGCTGGCGAACCATTCGAGGGAGTCGATGAAGCGCGGGGCCTTCCACGCGGCGGCGAGCATGAGCTGCGGCCTGGTCTTCCCGACATCGCCGCCGGCCCAGACCAGCTCGCGCCGCGTCATGGTGCCCGCGGTGATGTAGCGTTTGGGGAGATCATCCGAGCCGGAAAGCTTGAGCGAGAAGAGATTGCGCGTGGTGAGGAACGGCTGGTTGAGTTCGGAGCGGCCGCGGACGCACTTGGACATCATGCGTTCGCAGCGATCGCGGCCGAGGCGGTGGATGAGGTGGTCGGTGGCGGTGTTGTCGCTGATGGAGATCATCTTGTCGGCGAACTGGCGGAGCGTGAACTCGGTGCCGTCTTTTTCGTTCTGCATCACGCCGCTGGGGAGGGATTTGATGGCATCCTGAATCTTCAGGGGCTCATCCCACCTGGCGTCGCCGTCGTTGATGGCATTCGCGAGCGCGCCGAGGACCCAGAGCTTGAAGGTGGAGCCGATGGCCAGCGGCTCGTCGGCATTGACGGAGACGCGGGCCTGGACTTCGCGGACGATGGATGGAACGACTGGCTGCCCATCTTCCGCCGGCGCGGCGCTGGCGGTGCGCTCCACAAACTCGCGGAGCGCGAAAGAGGTTTTCTCGCTGGCGCCGGAGAGCCGCGTCTTGAAGTCGTCCCAGGAGGTGATCGCGGGGACGCGGGCATCCACGCCGGGCTGAATGAGCAGACCCTCGATTTGGTCCGTGTCGTTCAACGCGATTCGCAGCTTGAAAGCGGTGTGCTTCTTGGTGCCGGTGACATTGGCGACGAGTGCTCGCTCGCTGGCGCCCTCGTTGATGGAGGCGAGCAGGAGGTCGCCCTCGGCGGCATGAATCTGCCCAGCAAGGGCGCGGAGCTTGGCGATCGGTACCTGCTGCTTGAAGGCGTCGGCGAGATCATCCTCGGTGATCGCCTTGGACTCACCCGCGAAGAGTTGCAGGACCCGCGTGAGCATCCTGCCCGCTTTGGTGTCCGGTGGGAGTGCGCTTTGTGGCACGAGCTTTCCAGCTCGTGCTTCGGGCGCATCGCTCGAAGCCGGAGGGGTTGGCGCGGCAGATGGCGGCGCGGCACTCGGCGGCTGCGCGGCCGCGGTGAGCGAGAGCAGGCCGGTGGCGAGAATGAGCGCGAGGGTGTGGGTTCGCATGTTCATGGTGGAAATGCTTGGGGAGGTTCTGGGAGTGCGCGGCGATTCGGGCGGCGAGCAAAGGCACTTCGGGCGGGGCGCCCAAAACATGGGCTGGAAAGCCCATGCCACGGAGAAAAATCATTCGCGTTTGGGCGTTTCGGCGGGCGTGCCGGTGTTGGTGGCCCGCTCGCGCTCGGCATCCACGGGGGTGCGCTGGGTGGCGGGGTCGTCGTAGTGGGGGAAGTTGAAGGGCGTTGGGTCGCCGCCCGCGGGCTGGCCGATGCGCGGGTCAAAGGGTCGCCAGTCGATCTTGGTCGCGCCCAGCAGCGTTCCGGTGGCGAAGGCGAGATCGACCTGCGCGATCTGGTAATCCGCGAGAGCGCGAATCTCGCTGGTTTGCTCATCGGCGAGGCGGGCCGCGGCGTCGAGGACATCGGTGCTGGTGCGGGCGCCCGCGTCGAACTGGCGCTGCTCGCCTTCGAGCGTGCGGGCCGCGAGGATGACGCTCTGGCGGGCGGCGAGAATCCGCTGCCACGCGGCGTCCAGTGCATCCACCGCGCCGAGCACCTCCTGGCGGATGGAGAGAGCCCGGGCCTCTTTGGAGGAGAGCCGTTGCAGCCGGGTCAGGATCGCCTTCTGAATACCCGCCTTGGCGGCTTCGTTGCCAATGGGAATCTGGCCGCGGATCGAGGCCTGCCAGGTGCGGAAACGGGTCTCGCCGATCTGGTCCAGCGAGTCGCCGTAGCTTGCTCCGAGGCCGGGAATGGAGTACGAAAAATCCAGCGTGAACAGCGGGAGCGCCTGGTTCTTGCTGAACTCGATCGCCGAATAGTCTTGCGCCAGTCGGAGCTCCAGCTCGAGCATCTCCATGCGATTGGTCACGCCGAGATTCGCGAGCGCGGGGCCGTCAAACTCAAAGTGAACCGGATCGGGGTCGGTGGCGATGGTGACGACCGAGCGGGTCTCCATCTCCAGCCCGCGGATGTTGAGCAGACGCTTGATCTCGCGCTGCTGGTCGCGCAGGGCCTTCTCCGCCTGGATGATCTGCTCAAGCTGCGAGGCAGCGCCGGATTCGGCTCGAGTGACTTCAAGCTGGGCCGCGTCGCCGGCGCTGACGCGCCGCTTGGCCCGCTCCATGAGGGCCAGCCCGAGCTCGTACTGGGTCTGACGAACGCCCAACGCCCGGGCCGCGGCGTATGTGCGCCAGTACGAACGATCCGCCGCGGCGATCTGGCGGATGATCTCGAGTTTCGTGCGGGATTGGGTGATGTCCAGATCGAGCGCGGCCACGCGGATGGAATATGTATTCGCGCGTCGCCCGGCGTTTCGCAGCAGCGGCTGGCTGAGCGAGAAGATCAGCGCGGAGTCGTACGAGGTGTTGAGCGCGAAGAACGGGTTGTTGGTCTGGCTGCGATCCTGCGTGAAGTCCACGCTGGCGCGCCCGCCGGTGCGCAGCGGCACATCCACACCCGCGCCGAAGCTCACGGACTTCTGCTGGTTGGCGCTGGTGGTGTCCAGCGTCGGTTGGTTGACATCGCGCACGCCGATCGACGGGCGAAACACCAGCGCGAACTTGGCCTCTTCGGCGCGAAGTGTTTCGGAAGAGATGAGCGGATCAACCAGCGCGATGCGAAGATCGAGGTTGTTTTCCAGCACCGCGGCGCGGGCGTCTTCGAGTTTCAGCGGCACCTCGGCCAGGCCCACGAAGCGGCTGGTGTATCGCTCCCCGACGATAGGGACGGACGCGGGCGCGATCGGGGTCGCGTACCGATCACGATCCAGCGGCTCCACCGAGCGCAGCCGCTCCACGGGCGGGCGCGGCCGGTAGTCGGCGTCGATTGAGGAGAGCGGGCTGGCGCAGGAAGTGAGAAAAATGG
>JBKJOD010000443.1:0-24556 GCA_046593245.1 Phycisphaerales bacterium | reverse complement strand
CACCACCGTCACCGCCGGCGGCGTGCTCACCAGCAGCGTCACCGCGATATCACTGATCGCCGCGTGGTCCGCCTCCCCCGCGTTGTCCCGCGGCGTGGACTGCCCCAGCAGATCGATCGCCAGCAGCCGCACCATCGCGTAGCTCAGTTGTCCATCCGGTAGCGAGGGATCCGGGTCCGGGTCCCCCGGCATCAGCAGGTTCACCATCGGCGCGTCGCTCGCGCCGACTCCGTTCACCAGCGCCGTCACCACCAGCGACTGCACCATGCCAAGGTCGATCATCGCCATCTTTGAATGCTCCTGATCGTTGATGGAAAAACCGTCGATCAGGATTCGAGCTGCAGGGCTCCGCCCCTGCACCCGGATGCAAATACAGAACCCCCGCGGTCACGCGGCCGGCCCTGCCTTGTTCTTCCTCTTGGGGGTCGCGGGGGGATGGCTCTGCATCCCCCTGCGCGTTCAAACTCTTCTAGTTCTTCTTCTTCTCGGCCCCTACTGCCCACTGCCCACTCCCCACTCACTCACCCTCTGACCGGCGTGCTCCGCACTCCCACCCGCGTCATGGTCCCGTTCACCTCGCTGGTCACCCGGTCCACGTAGTACGTCGTGGCCGCCCCGCCGGGCCCATTGGAGTCGATCACCCGATCCCCTTCCTTGGGCACAAATGTGGTCAGATCAACGGTGGCGAACTGGTAGGAAATCTCCTCCATCACCACGTTGCCGCGTCCTCTGCCCGCGCCCGCCAGGTCCCGGCTGCTGAGAGATCGGATCGCCTTCACGGACAGATCGGTGTTGGTTTCCGTCCGCTTCTGTGTCGTTGGGTTGATCCCCCCGGTCACCACCCGCCGCAGCGTCACCATCGCCCCCTGCGCCAGTTGGTCCACACACTCCCGCGAGCACGCAGCAAAGTCGGCATCCAGCAGGCCCATGGGTGGCTCCGGGTATCGGGAGTCGGGAATCGGGAATCGGGTGTCGGGGCAACGCGCCGAATGTCGCTACTTGCCCTTGGGCCGGACATCCAACCCCTTTTCTTTCAGCATCGCCGCAACGTCGTCCATGTGCAGACAGTCGCACATGCACGCGCCGGCGAACGACTTTGACACGGGGTCCGCAATGGTCCCGTTGCAATAATCATTTCCCGGCGTGGCTCCGATGAGCGTCCCGATGTGCGTGATGGTGGCTTTCCCGTCCGTGCTGATCTGAACGATGGGGTCGCCGTTCTTCGCTTCTTTTCCGTTTCGATAGTGCATGTCCATCCCTTTCAAAGTGCTCTCTTCACCCGATTCCCGATTCCCGACTCCCGACTCCCGCTTCCCCTCTACCTCGTCAACAACCCCGCCGCGTTCATCCCCGTCACCGCCCCGCCGTTCTTGGCCAGCTCCACTTCCAGCTCTCCGTCAAACGCATCGGTGATGATGAGCCGGGCCGCGTCGGTGTCCGCCGTCGGGGTGTACACATCCACCACGGTGCGGCCCCCGCCGAGTGTGTCGATGAGCTTCTGAAATCCCGGATCGATGGTGTTCACGATGGTGTCGGCCATGAACTTGGCGGCACCGAAGATGGTGCTGCTGGCGCCCACCGCCTGGCTGAGGGTCACGGTTCCGGAGCAGACCAGCATCCGCTCCCACACGGTGATGGTGCCGCTGTCGTCCACCCTGCTCTGAATGCCCACCCGCCGCCAGACCTTGTACCCAAACTGCGTGTTGTCCGCGCCGTCGCCGACAAACACCAGCACCGCCCCGCGGAACTTTCCCGGCCCGATCACCGCCGCATTGGCGGGCGTGGCGGTGCCGCTCTGTCCGAGCGCCAGCGCGAACGCCGCGGTGGTCAGATCAGCCGCAAACAGCTTCATCATCGCCCGACGTGCATCACTCGGCATCGCAAGTTCTCCCTGTCTTCCCTACTGCCCACTGCCCACTGCCCACTCACCACTCACCACTCACCACGCCCTCGCCCCATCAGTTGAGCATCGCAAACCCGCGTCCGGTCATCACCCGCGGATTGTCAACCCCCGCCGCGCCCACGTTGGTATACAACCCGGCCCCCGCCGCCGCGTCCATCACCGCCTGCACCACGCGCTGCCCCCATGCGAGATAGCCCTGCTGGTTCAGGTGAGCGTCCTGATTGGACGGATCGCGGTACCACGGCGTGTTGACCACGGCGGTGAACGGCGTGAGGCCGGTCGAATACTCCTGCGCACCCGCCGTCATGTAGTCCGTGCCATCCACGCCGCCGCTGCTGGCGCCGTTGGCGCGTCCGAACTCCGCATAGTTGCCCAGCTTGTAGCCGTCAACGTAGGTCACGTTCCGCTCGGAAGCGGCAACACTGGCCATGCCCGTGACCATGGTGGTGCGGACAAACGACCACTGCGCGGCCGAGATGGTCGGGCTTTGCGGGTGATAGCAGCCGATCAGGAAGAACAGGTTGGCCCTGTTGTACCCGAGCACGGTTTCCCAGACATAGCGGATGCGGCGGATGATCGTGACGGTGTTGTTGTAGTACCCCGTCGCGGTGTTGCTGGCGACGGCCTGCTCGGTGGCGGACTGATACGCCCCGGTGCTGGAGAGCAGCGACTTGTTTGCGGCCAGCGTGCCCAGAGCGCCGGTGTCGCCCGAGTCGTTGCCGCCCTCGATGATCTGCACGCAGAGCATCGGGGCCAGTTGCGTGCCGCCGGAGCTGCGCTGGGCCTTGACGAGTGCTTTGAGCCAGGTCCCCAGGGCCGCGTCGCTCACGCCGCCCGAGCCGGCGAGTCCGCACAAGTCCCACGAAGCGGCGCGGGTGGGCTTGCCGCCGAACTGGTAGAACGGCGAGACGGCCACTCCCGCGAACTTCTCTTCGTCGGTGATGCGGTGGCCGATGATGCCGCCGACGTTGGCGCCGTCCATGCCGGTGGCCGAGCCGTCCCAGGTGTTGGGGCTGATCTTGAAGCCCATGCCCTTGTAGCGGGCCAGGTTGTTTGCGGGGTTAGTGGCGTTGGACAGGTCGATGATCTCCCCGCGTGCAAACGCGCAGATGATCTCGTCGATTCCGTCGCTGGATCGCGTGGGTGCCGTAACAGTCTTGGAAAGTATACCGAAGGCGGGGCCGCCGTTCATCAAGCCCTGCACCTGCGGCACCAGCTTGGTGATGCCGCTGGCAGCCGGTCGCCAGACCACGGGGCAATAGCCGATCTTGCCGTTGAGGTCCAGCGGGAAGCGACTCTTGAGCTGCAGATACGAGCCGGGGTTGTCGTCGCCCTTGAACGTGTTGCACCAGTCGAAGTTGCCCCACGGCACCGATGCGCCATCGACGACGGACACGGCGGGGAACTTGAGCGCAGTGAAGTTTGCGTCTACGGCGGTGACGGAGCCATTGGTGCCGCCGGTGTGCCCGGCTTGATCGGTGGCGAGTCCGGCTCCCGGCGCGGGCGATCCCGCCACAAACGCGGATGCGTACGCGCCGAACACCGCGGCGAAGTTCAGGGCCATGCCCTCGAAGTGTCCGGTGATGGTGTTCTGCGCACCGTTGGAGTCGGTGATCTGCATGATGTCCGTGCGGCGGGTGTAGCTCGCGCGCAGGAATGGAAGGATGCCCGCGATGTTGCCGACGCCTGCGCTGCGCATGTGGGCTCCAATCAAGCGTTGACAAAGTCACGGAACACCGGCAGCTGCGCCGTGAGATTCTCGGCTGATCCATCGGCGAACAGAATCGCGTGCGGCACGTTCTTCCGCTCGCAGATGTTGAGCATGATTTCGTTGATCGCGGGCGATTCCGTCGCGTTGAAGTTCACCACGCACGTCTCCGGCCCGCTGCCGCCATCCAGCATCCGGGTGAGCAGTTCCGGGCTGGTCGCGGGGATGTAGTTGCGTGGCAGGTGATACGGGAATGCCAGCGCGGGTCGCCAATCCTCTTGAAACGTCGTCGCCCGATCCGCGCACCCGTAGACGAGAATGTTCTCTGCGGGAATGCCCAGACACCGCGCGACGCACGTGAGCTGCGTGTAGATGGCCACACGCACGCGAACATCACGCTCATCGTCACTCTCTCCCGGAGTGAGTTGCCGGAGCAAATCCCACCCGGCTTTCCAATCCGGGTTGTCATTCGTCTCGAACTTCTCGCGGTTGTCGCTGTTGAAGCCCGGCTCCGCGTCGATGTAGTGGATGCCATCGTGGATCGTGCCCGCCTTGCGCAGCACCGCCGCCGCCGAGTCCAGCAGGTCCACGAGTTTGCTTGATGGCAGCGCGTTCTTGTATACGCCGATGGCCAGTTCGGTCGGGGTCGGTCCGCGCGGTGCATACGCATCGCCGGGCTGCCACTTCTTTTGTAGCCACGGGTCCAGAAAATAACTGTCGGCCCATGACCAGTGCCGCATCCGGGCCTCACCGGGCACGTTTTTTTCAGCGGCCACGGTGGCAACGCCCTGCGCGCGGAGTCCGGTCTTTCCGGTCTGCCCCCACACTCCGTATGCGGACGCAGCCCACGGCGCACATCGCCAGACCGATGCACGCCGCACCACGCTCTCAATCGCGTGCGGCTCTGGCGGAAATGCTTCGCCGTGGATGTTCATTGGCCCTTGCGTTCTCCGATGGTTTCCATGCGGGTCAAGGACGTCCGGCCTGCGTGGTGACCATGCGGTCAAGGGTGGTGGCCGTGGACTGGAGAATGCTGGCAGTGGAGTTGAGGGCTTGGCCGGTGGCGCGGATGTCCTGCGCGGCTCCCTCGATCGCCTTGGTGGTCGTGGCGTTGGCCTCGGCGATCTTGAGGGCCTCGGCCCGCTCGGAGGTTCTGGCCTCGCGGGAGTTGCGCAGTTCCGGCGCGATGGCCACCCGGTAGATGACCAGGAAGGCCGCGGTGAGCAGCACGAGCAGGGCTCCCGCGGGGCCGAGCGTCTTGATGCTCGACTCCCACGCGCCGGCCGGAAAGTCGGCGGCTTGTGCGAGCGTGAAGACGATCGTCATGGATGATCCCCGCGAAGAGTTGAAGACAGAAGCATCGCCCCGGCCGACGCCGGCGGGAGTCAGATCAAACCGTCAGGCCCGGACACGACTTCTCACGCCGCGCGAGCCCGACGCGCGTGGCCCCTGCCCTTGGGCTTCCGCTTTCATATCTGCGCGATTACACGATCCCGAACTTCTTCCGCAGCCGAGACGCCTCGATCTCGGCCAGATCGTCGGCCGCCTGCTTCTTGTTCACCAGCTCGGCCATCTGCGCGTCGGTCAGGTCCACGCCATCGGAGCTTGCGGTGCTGATCGCGGAGATCACGTCCCGCACAAGCTCGATCCCGGGACCGATGAGTTGGAGGGCCAGCAGAATGTTTGGAGGCATCGGTGTCAACCTTTCGTTCAACGTTCACTCTGGCCGCGACCATCGCGTCCAGCAGCGCGTTCAGTGCGTTCAGATCGGGCGCGGGCCGCCTCTGGGCGATCGCCGCGGCCCACGCGTTGAGCGCCGCGGAGGCGGGCCTCCGCAGCTCATCGTTCCACTTGAGGTAGTCGTCGGCCTCAATCGCGTTGATCCGCGAGGCGGTGACCATGGCCCGCACGCACGCGTCGTAGGTGCTCACCGCGATGGAGTACCGCTGCGAGGTGGTGATGGAAGCGTCGGACCCGGAGCCCTTGAACATCGCGCAGCCGGGCATGGTCGCCACGATCAGCCCCAGCAGCACACACACCACCGCAATCCCCAGCCAGGTCCAGCGCGTCGAGTTCTTCATGGGTCAAGTCCTTTCAAGGAAAACAAAAAACGGCCCGCGTCACTGAAGCCGCGTTCCAAGCCGTCGTGTGAGGTGGAGGGGGAGGGGATCGAGGCATCAAGGGATCGGGGGGATCAAGTTCCGGATCCCACGATCCCTTGATCCCTCGATCCCTTCTTCTGCAATGGAGCGCGCGGACACGAAGCCCAGCGCGCCCCTCGGGGGGGGGGTTGTTCGCGAAAGCGGCATCCAGGCACTCGATCCCCCGATGCCTGGATCCCTCGATGCCTGGATCCCTCGATGCCTGGATCCCTCGATCCCTGGATCCCTTGATCCCTGAATCCCTTCTTCATCAATGGAACGCCCCGACACACGTGCCGCGGCGTTCCAGGTGGTGGCGTGAGCTTGTTCCCAAGCTCGGGGAAAAATCAGCTTCCGGCGGGGCTCTTGATCGTGCCCTCGATGATCGCCAGATCGGCGGTGGAGGCCTGCTCGGCCACACCCCATTGCACGCCGGCGCCCGCGGAGGTGGAAGAGAACTTCCCGCCGGCGACACAGTACAGCGCAGCGCCCAGCGCGACCGCCGCAGAGGTCATGATCTGGTGCGTGCCGGGATGGCTCCACAGCCGCACCGTCACCATGTCTCCCGCCGCCGCGGCCGTGTTCATCGCGATGCCGATGCCCGCCTCGGCGATCCCAGCGGTCGCGATGGTGTTCTTGCCGCCGGATGATCCGCTGATCTTGACGCGCAGCCCGGCGGTGATCGCCGAGGCCGCCGCGTACGTTCGTTTGCCAGAGTCGTTGATGTCGCTTCCCATGTGAAGGGACTCCTTGTTCGATGTGAGTGTTCAGAGCCGCGCGGGATGAGCCGCCGGTGCTCGTGTGCGTGTGATTCGCAAATGCGGGGCTCCGCCCCACACCCGGATGCAGAATGCAACGCCGGTTGCATCCCGTCTGTTTGTCTTTGTCTTCTCAGGGGGTTGCAGGGGGCGGGCTCTGCCGCCCCCTGCATCTCCATCTGCTGGTTCTCTCCGGCCTGCGCCGGTGCGAGATGCTCTTGGCTTAGTCCACCTTGAACAGGAACCCAAGCCCGGTGGTCACCACCTGCTCGGTGAACTGGCCGCGCCCGCGGAGCACGCTGGAGCGGATGTCGTTCACCACATATTCCTCGAAGTTGGGATCATCCGGATCGCCGCCTCCGTCGCCCTTGTACACCGCGGTGCGGATCACCGCCGGCTCCTCGATGTTCCCGGACTGGGCCCCGCGGAACAGGAACGCGTAGCTGTCGCTCCAGATCGGCGAGTACACCGGCGCCAGCCCCTTGTTGGCGCTGTTGTACACGGCGCTGGCCACGTGCACCTTGGCGACTTGCAGGATGTCCGCCAGTGCCACCAGGTTCAGCAGCCCGTTGTTCATGATCGCCGAGCCGTACTTGAGCTGCGCGATGATCTGCGCCGAGCGGCTCAGATAGCGGTACTGCTTGCGGGTGATCACCAGGTTGTCCAGTTCCATGCCGCCGTTGCCCGCGAAGCTGGATTCCTTGCCCGACAGCACGTCATCGATCGGCGTGTTGTTGGCCAGGTCGCTCCACACCACCGTGGTGTCCAGGAACAGCGCGCTGCCGGTGAACGTGGTGGTGTTCTGCGCGAGCGCCGCCGTGCGGATCTCGCGATCCAGCGCCATCACCGCGCGAACGCGATCGGCCCGGGCCCGCTCAAAGTCACAGTACGAGCGGAACACGTTGGCCTGGTTGTCATCCAGCAGCTCCTCATGGCCACGCTCCTTGGTGGTCCAGTTGAACTGCGAGAGATCCCAGCTGGAGCGGTTGTAGCTGCCGTTCTGCTGCCGGTCGGTGTTCTGGGGCGTGCGCATCACCCCGGCGACCACGATGCCGCAGCTTCCGCTGGGCGTGGGCACCTCAATCATCGGCGCCACCACGGGCGCCACAAAGCTTTGATCCACAGTCGTCTCGCGGATGGAACCCTTGAGGTCCTCGCGCGGGATCGTCAGGCCATTGACTCCAGGCATTGCTCTTCCCTTTCAGTTGTGCGTTGTGTCAGCGGCCCATCGCCGCGTCGAGGTGTGCTGCATCCGGGCCGCCGACCAGGGCCGCCCGCTCACGCCACCACCCACGTGTGGCTTCAGCCCAGACGGGCGAAGGCCTCCTGCCGCCGCTGTCCCGCCTTGGGGTGCAGCCGCTCGTATTCCTCCCCCATGGTCATCTTGTGGTCGTTCCACAGGTCCCGGTGGTTGTCCTGCCCGTGCTTGAGGGCATCGGCCTTGCTGAAGCCGCGACTGATGTAGGTGCTGAACACCTGGTCCCAGTTCTCCGCGTTCTCGATCGGGCCCGCGTCGCCCTGCTGCCCGGCGGTGATCTTTCCGACGGTGGAACCAACGCCCCCGGGCTGCGCCGCGCCGCGCGGTCCGCCCTGGGTGCTCTGCCGCTGCTGGGGCTGCTGGCTGGAGCCGCGTCCCTCGGTGGTGCTGAAGCCGATGCGGTTGTTGCTCTTGCCCGCACCGCGCAGGGCCTGATCGATCCTGGCGTCCTCGGCCCGCGCGGCCTCGTCGCGGTCAAACTTCTCCGCCTTGGCCTGCGGCAGCGTCCATCCGGCGTCGATGGCCTCGCCGCAGAACGCCGGATCACGTCCGAAGGCGGCGTTGATGTCCTTGACGCGATGCCGCTCGGCGGCCACCGCCTGCTCGCCGGTGATCGCCGGCGGTGCCGGCGGGGTCGGTGCGGTGGGGGGGGTCGGGGCGCTGTTCTTGGTCTGTTCGGCCATGTCCTGTGTCTCCGTGTTGGTGGTGGTTGCGTCGTCGGTCTGTTCATCAGCGCCGGCCGCCGCGGCCACACCCGAGCCGCCCGCCGTCGTGTCGTTTGTCGTGTCGTCCGCGCTTGTGTCCGGGCTGGTGTCCGTGCTGGTGTCCGTCGCCGGATCGGTGGTGTTCTGCGTCGCGGCGTCCGCCTTCTTCGCGGGCGCGGGGGTTCCCATTCCGAGCTTCTTCATGACTTTGTCGATGAACGTGTCGGCCATGGGGTGTCATTCCTGCATCGCGTCGATCAGCTCGCCCAGCGTGGTCACGCCATCGGCCAGCCCGATATCCACCGCTCGTTGTCCGACCCAGCACTGCCCGGTGGCGATCGCCGCGGCCGCGTTGGCGTCCAGTCCGCGTCCCTCGATCAGCGTCCGCTGCACATACCAGTCCGCCGCCTCGCCGATCTCGCGTGAAAGGTCCTGCAGCTGCTCCGGGGTCACCGCGGTGCCGTCGGCAAACGATCCCTTGTGGGGTCCGCTGGCCACCACATGCTTCTTGATGCCCCGCTCGGCGTAATACTCCGATGCGTCTTCCACCACCTGGTACACGCCGCACGAGCCCACGAACGCAGAAGCGCCAGTGAACACCTTGGAGCACTGCGCCGCCACCAGCATCGCGCCACTGGCGCACAGATCGTGCGCGAAGGCCACCATGTCCTTGCCGCTCTTCTTGGGAAGCGATCGCGCCGCCGCGATCAGGTCCTCGCCGCCGGCGACTGTTCCACCCGGTGAGTCAATGTCCAGCACCACGCTGGTGCAGCGGGTGTCGCTATGCGCCAGCGTCATGGCGCGGATGATGCGATCGGCGCTCATGCCGTCGGGCTGGCTGAATCCACCGACCATCCCCGCGTACTTGCAGATCATCCCGTGCACCGGCACCACCGCGACCGAGCCGCTGCGAAAGTACATCGGGCGGTCTCCGGCGTCGGCGCCGCTGCCGGGGTCGATCCCCACCAGCCCGTCGTACTCCATCCGTATCTTTTCTTTCCGGTCATCCTTTTCGCTGGTGATGCCCTTGAGCTCTGCCCCGTCGAGCTTGAGCCCGGCCGCGTGCCGGTTGAACACCTCCACCAGCGAACACAGCACCGGGCGGTGCAGCATCCAGAACTGGCCGGACATGTACGCCGCCGCGAGCGCGTGCGTGGTGTTGATGGAGCTCATGGTTGCTTCTTCGCGGGCACGCCGACAGTGCCATTGTCCTCACCGCCGCCGGGCGGAGTGATCCCGTCTTTGTTGTCTTTGCGCTTCTGCCGATCCGCCGGCGCCTCGCCGGATGTCGTTCCGTCCTGCGTCAGCCCGAGCTCCTGCTCGCGGTCTTTCTCCACCTTGCGGGCCGCGTCCACATCGGTCGCCGAGCCGCCGAAGAGTTCCGCGATCGCCTGGTCCCGGGTCTTGAAGCCCGCGTCCACCGCGGCCTTCTGCGCGTTCACCTCGTCCACCGGGTCCAGCATGGGCATGGGCGGAAAAATCCAGTCGCTCGGTGCGTCCCAGTCCTGCACAGGGGGCAGTCGTTTCTCGCGGATCCACTGCGCCGTCTTGAAGCGTTCGATGAAGCGCAGATACTTCTTGAGCACCCGCAGCCACTTGCGAAAGTTCCTCCACGCGAGCGCCAGCATCGCCCGGAAGCCAGAGTAGTTGGTGCCCGTCGGGTCCATCAGCGCCAGCAACAGAGCCACGCCCAGGTCCGCAGCCGCGACTCCATACTGCCAGCGGAGAAAGCCCTCATACTGCGCCGCCGGCTGGGTGGCCTGCATCGGCGTCACCCTGGTGGAGGTGCCCGCGTTGATCATGGTGCCGGCCACGATTTCTTTTTGCGTATCGGTCGTCCCGACCTGCGTGCCGCCGCCACCGGTGATGTCCGGCCGCTGGGTGTTCAGCCCCGGCATGTTCTCGTACATCGACTGCGGATTGTCGCTGGTGATGATCGCCGTCAGGCACGCGTGAATGCGCGCGGCCTCGCGCACCGACCAGTCGTAATCCTCCGTGTGGTCCAGCCGATCGATGATCGCCGCCAGCGCGGGCTCCCCCACCGTTGCATTGGGCCAGGGGTCCAGCGGGTTGTTGAGCAGGAAGGCCGATCCGTCGCGCAGATCCGCGAATCCCAGATCGCTCTCGCCAAACCGCACCACCGATCCCTCGGCGCTCCATGTTCCGATGCCCGCGCGGATGAATCGCCCCTCGCCGTCGAGCTCGATCCCGTTCACCCAACCCCCACCGCCCTCGCCCCGCTCGAATCGGTTCTGCGCTCCCGGGCCGCGCGGCCCGGTCAGCCGCTCCGCCTCGATCATCGAGAGCGATCCCTCGGGCGTGAACGCGTCGATGATGGTGCCGTCGCAGCACGCGCCCTTGACCAGCGTGGAAAGCCGCTCGTCGAGTGTGAGTCCGGCGCCCGGCCCGCCGCCGTCCAGGTCCGGTCCGTTGCCGCACCTGGCATCGCAGGGCTCCAAAGGCCGCCCCTCAAAGCTCGGTTCGTTCTCCGCCCAGGCCTCAAACAGCTTCTTCTTCTTCTGGTTGAACTCCGGGTTCTTGGTTTTGGGCACAATGCTCGGCCCGTCGCCGACCACCATGATCTGCAGGCACCGCACCAGCACGCGGGCCATCGGGTCGGTGCGCAGGGTCTGCTGGCTCTCCCGCCGCAGCATCCGCAGCGTCTGCGCGTCCAGGTGATAGTCGGCCGATCCGCCGGTGCTGGTGCCGGATGGTCCCGACGATTTCCGCAACCGCTCAGAGACCGACTGGTAGGACCCACGCGCGTTGCTGGGCCCGATACCGTTCCCGCCGCGCGATCCGGTTGGCTTGCCCCAGCCGGCGAGCTTGCCAGGTCCCCGGCTTGTCTTGCCCGCGAGCTTCAAGGCCCGCAATCGCAGCTTCGCGGTTTGCAGCCGCACCCGCTGCTCCGCCATGTCCGCGCTCCGCCGCGAGGCGTCGAGCTTCTCCTGCGGGGTTGCCGCCGGAGTGTTGGGGGAGTGGTTCGTGCGGGCCATACGTTCTCATCTCACGTTCGTCCGCGCCGCGACACCCAGACACCCACGCCCGCCACCGCCAAGCTCTGCAGCCGCTTCTCTTCCTGAATCAGCAGCTCGTAGGTGCCGCGAAGTGTCTCCCGGTCCACGCTCTTGCCGTCGGCCGCGACATTGGGCGCTCCCAGCAGCGCGAGGATTTCCGTCTTGTATTGCCGGAGCCGCGTCAACCGGAGCGTGTCGGTGGGCTGCTCATTCCAGTCGTGGTAGGTGGTCGCCACGGATCACCCCCCCGCGTGAACAGCTTCGGCCGCGGCATCCGAGTCCGCGCGGGCCTTGGCGCTGGCCAGTTCCGCGTCCCCCTGCAAGGCCATCTTCTCCAGCGTGCTCAGGATGCGTGTGATGACGTCCAGCGCCGTGCGCTTTCTCTGGCCCGCGTCCAGCATCGCGTTGCGGGCGTTGTTTGCGATCTGCTCGAGCGTCTGCGCGAAG
Source organism: Phycisphaerales bacterium (assembly GCA_046593245.1). Lineage (GTDB taxonomy): Bacteria > Planctomycetota > Phycisphaerae > Phycisphaerales > UBA1924 > UBA4658. The sequence continues at coordinate 12,620 of JBKJOD010000443.1, read as the reverse complement.
TTCTGCGCCGCCGCGTTGGCCACGCGGTACTCCACAGCCGCGTTGTGCTCGTCTTTTTCCACATCGCCGATGTCCATCAGCTCATCGGCCAGCGACGCGGCCTCCGCCATGCGATCCGCCGGCACACGTCCCATCAGCAGCACCGCGCGGTCGCACCGCGTGATGAAGGCATCGGACGCCTGGATGCACTGGCTTTTCACCGCCTCGTGGTGGACGCCCGCCGCCGCCAGCTTGGCGGTGGCCACCTCGGCCTCCCGCCCGGCCGCTTCCGCCCGCGCCGTCAGTTCCCGAATGATCTTCTCCAGCCCCCGCACCGTCTCATCATGCTCGATGTTCAGCTTCGCAGCCGTCTCCGCCACCGCCGCATTGACTTTTTCCTGCACCTCCGCCACCGTCAACACCTCGATGTTGACGGTTTCCAAATCCACCGTCTCCTGCTTCTGGGCGTCCACCGCCCCCGCCGGCGCAGCCGCCGCAGTGGGCGGGCTGTCCGCCCCCTCCGCACCCGATTCCCGATTCCCGATTCCCGATTCCCCGCTCCCCTCAATCTCCAGCCCCGGCAGCGACCCCGTCGCATCGGTCACATCCGCCACCGGCGCCGTCACCGGCTCATCGCTTGCGGCATTCTGATTCTTCTTCGCCATGGGAACTCCGATGGGGGAGTGAGTAGTGAGTGGGCAGTGGGCAGTGGGGAGGGTCAGTGAGAGGAGGAGGGGCTGGAGACCTGGGACTGGGGCTCGGTCGTAACCAACTGCCCACTGCCCATTCCCCACTCCCTCTCCTCTTGTCCCTCTATAGAACCCACACCAGTCCTCTCCACGCCGGACAACTTTTCCCGTTTTCCCGTGTTTTGCAGCACCAAAAAAAATGTGAAAAAATGAGTGGTGAGTCGGGAATGGGCAGTGGGGGGTATCTGCTCCCGACTGCCCACTGCCCACTGCCCACTGCCTACTGCTTACTCCCCACTCCCCACTCCCTCTTTCCCCGCCCCCTTCTCAATCTCCACATCCCGTTTGATCGTGTCAAACAAATCCCGCTTCAGCATCCCCGTGTTGATGAGCATCAGCTTGATGCTCCACGGATGCTCCGCCCCCGTGCTTCCATCCGCCATCGGCGGCCCCGGCTCCGGGTGCCCCATCCGCGTCGGGGTCATCTTCCCCGCCCCGCTGATCCCCGGCCGCGAGCCCTTGAGGTTCTCGCCCTTGCCCGCCACCACAATGGGTCCCGTGCCGATCCCCGCCGCCACCTGCGCCGCCGTCCCCTTCCAGCGTCCCCGCTGCTTGTAGCGGCAGAAGTCGTACACCTCGGTGGTGAAGTGCCCGGAGTCCACGCCCAGCACGCTCAGCGTCATGTTCCGCACCTGCGCGCCGGTGCTCATGTCCACCATCGGCCACGCCCTGAGCGCAAACTCTTCCAGCGTGAGCAGATTGTCCTTTAGCGTCCGATGCAACTCCACATGCTCGATCAGATACGCCCGCGCGCACGAGGCGCTCCACCCGACCACCTCGACATACATCCGATCCGCCTGCACATCCGCGTACGCGGTGAGGGCGCGGACGTCGGTGGGCACGGCCCGCATGAGCCATGCGCGGGAGGGAGTGGGGAGTGGTGAGTGGTGAGTCGGAGAAGCAGCGGATTCGGTCCCACTGCCTACTGCCCACTGCCCACTCCCTCCCGCCCGCGCCTTTCCAATCAGCGCCACCATCCCCTTGTCAACCCCACCGCCCTCCACAATCTTCTCCGCCATCCCCACATGCGCCACCAGCGCCATGTTGCCCACGCGGCAGTCCAGATAGTGGTTGCCCACGCCGGTGCGCCCGGGCCGCACCTTCCACTGCTTCACCGGCCGCCCATCGGTGCCGATGCTGGTGATCTCCTCCTCCGCCGTGAGCTGATCGAAGTAGTTCTTCGAGGTATCAACCGGAAAAAACCATGTACGTGTGGCCCGGCTCTCCGAGCCGGACGCACTTCGCCCCTCGGGGCCGCTCCGCCCCTTCAGCGTCGCCATCTCCGAACTCTCCACCCGCTGCCCCTTCCTGCTCCACGGGTCTCCCAACCGCCGCGTCACCCACACCCGCTGCGTGGTGCCCCGATTCTCCACCAGTTCCTTGGCCATCTCGCCGTACGGGTTGGCCTTGAACGGCGTGTACAGCCCGCGCAGGTGGAAGCTCGCGTGCGAGGCCCCGGTGGGCACATATTTTCCACCCAGCGTCTGCTCCGGCCCGAACGTCCGCCCATCGGGCGCGACGATCGAGCCATCCTCCAGCACGCTCCATCCCCGCGGCACCCACACGCACCGCGCCAGTTGCTCGTGGTTGTGATAGCCGTGAATCACCCCGCCGCACTGCTCGCGCGGGCAGATGAAGTACGCTCCCCGTGCCACATCGTCCGGGTGCGTCTCCATGTCCCCGATCCAGCGGACGGATGAAAAGTTCCGCTGGTGATACTGCTGGCAGAGCGGGCATGGCACCCAGAGCATCCGGGCATCACCGCTCTTGAACGATCGATCGATGCACTGCGTGAGATCGTCCGCGTCTCCGCCCCATTCGTCCTCGGGCGTACTGAGCACGATCAGCTTGGCCCCGCTGAAGCCGCTGTCGCGCCCCTTGACGATGCCCTGCACCGTGGGCTTGCAGCGGTCCAGCTCGTCGATCACGATGTACTTCTGCCCGAACGCCTCGAGCTTCGCCGTGGAGTTGCTCCCCCGGCAGGCGATGCTCATGCGGTCCAGCACGATGTCCAGGCCGCGCACATCCCGCTTCCGCGCCGTGAAGTGCCTGCGGATCGTCGGCATCGCCTCCAGCGTGGGAATCAGCCGCTTCTCGCAGACATCCTTGGCGGTCCCCTCATCGGGATAGATCCACAGCACCGGCCCCGGCGCGCGGTCGATCGCGTACGCGATCATGTTCACCACCGCCTCGGTCCCCCCGACCCGCTCGGCCTTCATCAGCGTGATCCGCCGCACCGCCGGATCGTTGAACGCATCCATGATCCCGCGCAGATACGGCGTCCGCTCATTCCTCCACCGCCCCGGCTCCGCCGCGTCCTGCGCGACGATCACCCGATGCGCCGCCGCCCACTCCGACACCGTCATCCGTGGCGGCCGCGCAAACGCCCCCCGCACCGCGCGGTCGATCGCGATCACAGTGGGGGAGCTTGCCGTCATGTCCTGCCTTTGCTCAGCATCCGCGACTTGAAGCGGCAGAGCCGCGACCGACCGTAGCCCGGGGCGTAAGCCCCGGGTCAACCGATGCAGGTGCGCAGCACCTCAAGCGGCGAGAGCCGCGCCAGTGCCTTCATTCCGGTCCTCATCCTAATCCTGCTCCTAATCGTCTTACACAATACCAAGCAGATTATGATTACGATTACGATTAGGATTATGATAAAGACGGGGATCCACCCTTCATCCCCCCAGTTCATCCCCCGCCTCCTCCACCCCGCACGCCGTTCTGATCTGCGTGAGCGACTGGTCGATCAACTGCCGCACCCGCTCCCTGCTCAGCCCGACCTTCTCACCAATCGCCCGCAGCGTCATTCCTTGCATCTGCATCAGCACCATCGATCGATCACGCTCGCTGAGTTCCAGCATCGCCTGCTGCACCGCCGCCGTCTGCAGGGCGTGGTCCGCCGCCTCCCACGGCCGCTGGGCCGATCGATCCTCCAGCGTGAGGGCCAGTTCCTTCCTGCCGTTCTCCGCGCCCACGCCATTGAGCGCGCCACCCATCCGCACCACCCGCCGCGAGGCCCGCGCCCGCTGCACATACAGCTCATCGCGGTTGGTGCTGCCGCGTTGCGGAATGTGGATGAGCCCGTCATCCCGCGCGTGCCGCCAGAGCATGTGCCGCATCGCATAGGCCGCGAAGGTCGTCAGATTGGCGCCCCTGCCGGGCCGAAAGCACCGGATCGCGTTGCAGAACCGCTCCACGCTGTAACTGACCCATTCTTCAACCCGCTGCCGCGGGTGAATCGACCGCCGCGTGGTCTCGTAGATCCACCCCAGGTGCATCTGGATCAGCGCGTTGCGCGAGTCGATGCACCCCTTCTGCGCCTTGCGCACCAGCCCCGCCTCCCGCGGATCGCGCGGCGCCGCGACCTTCTTCTTCTGCCCCGCTTTCCGCTTCGCATAGATCGACGTATCCCGTGCTGTCATGCCATCACCACCCGCTTCCCCTTGCACTCCGGGCATGGCATCTTTGCTCCAGCCCCGGGCACCAGGATCATCCCGCCCTGCTGATTGAACCCCGCCATGCCGCTCCGCACCGCCTGCGTCGTGGGCACCGGCACGGTTCCCTTCCCCTTGCAGGTCGGGCATGATCGAACCTCATCACCACCAACCAGCTTGAGCATGAACCCCTCCCCCGCCTTTATTCCGGTCCTAATCATAATCCTAATCCTGATCCTCATCGTCCTACCAAATACCAAGACGATTAGGATTACGATTATGATTAGGATTATGATGAAGACGGGGATCCACTCTCTCCGCCCATCTTCATCGCTCCCAGCTCATTAATCGCCTCGTCGATCATCTCCCCGAGCAGTGTGATGATTCCCGGCCCCATTCCCGGGTCCAGCACGCACATGCTCATCAATCTCGGCGCGGCCTTTGTGGGGATCGTCTCCAGCCGCTCCCGCACCGTGGCGCACACGCTGGCCACCTTCGCCACCACCTCGTCCACCGGCAGCAGCTTGCCCATCTGCTGGTCCATCTTCAGGTTTTTTTCCCGCAGCGCCGCTTCCTTCAGCCGGATTTCGGCCTGCTGAGTGGGGTGAAGCTGATCGAATCGCGGATGCGTCTCCCCCTCACCAACGTCCCCCTCCGCGACCTCCGCGGCCCTCCGCGGTGAATCTTCTCCGGAAGATGTCGGATGGCCGATGTCGGATGTCGGATGTGAATGCAAAAGCGAATAGCTGCTGGCTCCTCCACGCGTCCCCCTTCGCACCCGCACCTTCTTCCCTCCCGCATTCTTCCTTCCCGCCCCAACCCGCCGTCCACCCTTCCCGCTGAATCCCGGCCGGTTGACTCTCCGCCATGCCTGGCAGGCCGCCACATCAAACCAGTGCCCTCCATCCCCATCCACCGCCGCCGCCTTCATCCCCGCCTTCCGCCAGTTGCGAATCGTCTCATCGCTGCACCCAAGCGCCGTCCCCAAGGCCTTGGACTGCATCCATCCCTTTGCCGCCGCCTCAGCGCGCACCGAATCCGCACGCTCCGCCACCGGCGAAGCATCCGCGGCCCCCGGAATCAGTTCACCAGACATCTTCGAGTTCGACCTTGCTCCGCACACGAAAACAGAGTGGGATCAAGGGAGTATGGGATCATGGGATCAAGTCCCGATCCCTGGATCCCTCAATCCCTCGATCCCTTCCCCCTTCTCCACCAACATCACCGGATCAATCCCCTCCCGCTCACACATCCGCTCCATCTGCGCCCGAAACTCGCCCACCAGCTCATGTGCCCGCGACTTGCCCAGCCCCGCCTCCGCCCGCGCCCGGCCGACGGACCACTCCTCCACCAGCACCCGCCGCAGAAACACCGCCGACCGCTCGGATTCGTCATCGCCGGACCGGGGCCCCCGCACAAAGAACCAGATCGCCACCGCCAGCAGCGGCGTCACCCGCGCCTGCGAGCACCCCGCCCCCATCGTCTTGCCCGAGAGCTTGGTTCTTGCCGTTGCGATCGCTATGATGATGCGCCTCCTTGGGCCCAATCCCGCCCTGAATCACACTCTGTCTCTCTCATATACCCACACCAGTCCGCTAGATGCCGGACTATTGCATCCCTCCGCCCCCTCAACCGTGAGCCGGGGCGTGTCCGCCCCGACCTACCCAGCTCCCTCCCCAGCGGCCCAGCCGCGCCACACCCTTAGCCCGGGGCGTCAGCCCCGGGTGCTGGCCCGCCCCACCCCGAAGCCCGCACAGCGGGCGGCACACAAGACTGCAAATGCTTCAGACGCTCTAATCGTGCCCGCTGGGCCTCGATCACGAGCACACGCCCGATCATCTCCGCCTCGTCCGCGTCCAGATGCCACATCCACTCGCTGATCTCACCCTGCCGGGCCCGGATGCGCACAAACACTTTGCAATCGTGCGGCTCGTTGACCGACGCCGTAATCTCAAACTGTCCTACTTTCATGACGCACCTCCTCTGGCCACTCTCGGAAACTCCCGCACCCGCACCGTCTCCGGCCACTGCGGCATATCCCCGCCCTTTCGATCATCCAGCCGCACCCGCACCGGATCACCCTGAAACTGCGGCGTTCCCTCGACATATTCCAGCGAGAGCCCGCACTCATCCAGCCATTCCGAGCACCCATCGTTCCGAACGATCACGTTCGCCCCCAGCTGCTTCACAAACACGCTGACTCCCACCCCCTTGCACTGCTTCACGATCCGCTGCACCCACGCCACATTGCACGCCCGCGCGTTGGCCCCGCTCTCCCCGCCCACGATCACCCAGTCGATCCCCGCCATGTCGGTATTCCCATGACACAGCGGCAGTTTCACCGGCCCCAGCAGCGGCTCCGCCGACACAAACCGCACCGCCCCCGGGCACTTCATCAGCCACGGCACCCGCTCATCCGCCATCGCCTGATTCTCACACGACGTCCCCAGCCACACATTCGGCAGCGGCCACTGCTTCACCCGCTCCACCGCCGCGTAGAACACCCCACCATCATCCGCGCCGCCCGTCCGCCGCGCGATCTCGTCAATGATTCCGATCTTCCCCACTCCCGTATGCCCGCGCAGCGAGCCATACTCCGCCATCCTCTCCGGCCTCTTCGTCAAAATCTGAAACGTGTGCTGCGGGCACAGCGCCATCACCGCGAACACCCGATCCACAAACTCAAACGGCACCGATTCATGGAACAGATCACTCATCGAGTTCACGAAGATCATCCTGGGCTTCTTCCAAGCAAGCGGAATCGTCAGCCGCTCCGGCACGCACCGCACCTCCCCCGTGAACACCGCGCGTGTGTGCCCCTCCTCGCCCCGCACCTCGGCGATCCGAACCGTCTTCGTGCGTTCGTGCTCGTGCAGCTTGCCCCCGCCCACCGCCGCGTGGGCCTCCCGCAGCTGGGCCGCCGTCAGCTCCTCCTCACGCGGCGCATACTCCTTCACCCCCATCCCCTCCAGCCGCCGCGCCATCACCGCCGCGTAGCAGTTCAAACACCCCGAGCTCACCGGCGTGCATCCCACCACCGGGTTCCACGTCTTCTCCGTCCACTCAATAGTGCTCATGTCCTCACACCATGTTCCTTTCTTTCCGCCCCAGCGGGGCGCGCGACCGTTGCCAGGGGCGCGGCGAGTCTTCGAGCCAGCCCCTGGAAGCCCTCCGAGGTGCGAAGCACCTCAAGCGGCACCAGCCGCGCCAGTGCCTTGTGCGTGCGAGCCGGAATTACAACGCTCCCGTCTCCAGCCACCGCTGCAAATGCCCCACCAGCACACGCACCTCTTCGCGGTCCAGGTGATGGCTCTCTCCGATCCACAGCGCCGATGTCCCCCGCCTTTGCATCGCGTCCTCGTAGTTCCCAACGACGCTCGAACACTGCACCAGCCGCACCGGCACCCTCTCCTCGCCTTGTCGCGCGGGAAGGCGTGGCTCGTGCAGCAGAATCGGAAATCCTCGCTCGGTCGTTGTCAGTTCCACGGCTCACACTCTTTCTGCGGCACCTGGCCGCGTTGTTTCCGAGATCATCGATTCGCCGCCGCAGGGCTCCGCCCCCGCACCCGGATGCAAAGACAACTCATCGCTCCACCCACGCCCCGCGCCACCCCCGTCTCTTCTCCGTCGCCCGCGACCGCCACGCATACCGCCGCCGCTGCACATCGCCTCGCTCACGCACCCACGCCGGAGCAACACGCGAAGGAAGGGGAAATCTCTGCCGTGCCGGAAGCTCTTCGGGGTGGCGCCGCCAATACCACCACACCGCACGTCGCTGTCGGTCAATCCTCCGCCGCCGCTTGTGCAGCCGGATGCGCCGCAGAATCTGTGCTCGCCGCGGTGGTCTGCTCATGGCTCACCTGTGATCATCGAAGAAGATTCGCCGCCGCAGGGCTCCGCCCCCGCACCCGGATGCAAAGACGCAACGCCCGTTGCATCGGCTCCGCTTGGTTTTTCTTCCCCGGGGTCGCAGGGGGATGGCTCCGCCCCCTGCGCGTTCACTCCCTCATCCTCAACCTCCACCCGCACGTCCACTCTCCCCATCACCGCGCGAACCACCGCCCACACCCCCGCCTCACTCTCGCCCCACTCCACCATCTTCCTTTGCACCCACGCCCGCAGCAGCCGCGTCTCCACCGCCACCCCCGCGTGCGCGATCCGCCCCATCCGCACAAGCTTCGGCTCCCGCCGCGTCACCATCATCTTCGTGCGTCCACTCATGCCGCCACCTCCCGCAGCAATCGAACCACCAACCCCCACACGTTGCACGCGCCACTCCTGATCTCGTATTCGAGCCGATAGCGGTCGATGTTGAGCCCCGTCACCCAGTCGTCCGCGTGGAAGCGGATCGCCGCCGCCAGCAGCGCGTTCTCCGCGTCGGCAAGCCGCACCCCGTGCTTGCTGGCGACCGCGAGCATCTTCTCGTGTTGCAGGCGACGGACATCCTCCTCGCCCATTCCAGGCGATCGCAGCACGCCGGGCTCACGCGCGAGCTCCGCCATCATCGCGTCGCAGTTCGCAGGGGTCTTCTTCATGCCACCACCTTCAGCCCCGCCCGAATCGCCGCCACCTCAAACGGCGCGCACTTGCGCACGATCCGCTGCTTCTGTCCATCCACGCGCGTCGGCTTGTTGAAGACCACGCCGCAGCTCCGATCTCCCTGCTGGCGCGGCCACTCCAGATACGGCCCGCCATCGCGCCCGAGCCGCGCCACCCGCGCGAAGAACTTCATCCCGCTCTCTCGCCGCTCCACCTGCACCCAGTCCCCCGCGTGCAGTTCACCAACCACGTCAATCAGCTTCGTGTCCATCATCATCCCGCACCCCCACCCGGTTGCGCAGCACCCTCAAGCGGCGTCCCCCCCGCACCATCGCCTTGTGTGTTGTCTTCGATCGACCGCTTCCACGCCTCAAAGCCCTCGCTGATCTTCGCGGATCGCTTCACCTCCGCCGCCCCCCGCTCCCGCAGCCGCAGCAGCTCCGTCTCAACCTGCTCCAGTGCCGACGCGCACAGACTGATGCCCGCTTCGGAAGATCGCAAGAGAAACGCCCACGCATCCGCCGGCTGGTCGTAGTGCGAGTTGCCGTATTGCGTGCGACCCTTCACGTCCAGGTGCGGGTACCCGACCTCATGGCACAGCACCGGCTCAGGCGCCACATGCGAATCCGAAACGCAGTAGCGAATCGTCATCCCTCACCTCCACCAGGTTGCGCAGCAACCCCCAGCGGCGTCCCCGACGCGCCAGTGTCTTGTGCGCCGCCGCGTTGCAAAGATTGTTCGGAATCGCAGGGGCCCGGCCCCTGCAACCCGGATGGAGAAGACCCCTGAACTCCCACCACACCTCGATACCAAAACGTCTCTGGGCGAGGAAGGCAGCTTCGCCCGGCGCGCACCGTCGTGTACGGTGCCATTATCAACTTTCCCTTGGAATCGTGGTTGTATCTTGGTCGCAGATGGTCGATCCAGAAACCCTCAACTCTGTTGAGGTACGCCGGCGACACTTTCACCGCAAAGATGTCATCGAACGTCTTGACCCTTGCGTGTTGAGCCGCTCGACTGATGAGCGACACGCTCTGGCCAACGTACACCACGACTCCATTCCAGCAGAGGAAGTACACACCGCTCATGGTGGCCGACCACCATTCTGCAGGCAGCAGGTTCAGTGACATCCCGTGCTTCCGCAGCCGCGCCATTTCCAAGCCACACTCTCCCGCGCACGTCGCGGCGTTCAGCTTTTTAGACGGTTGACTCACAGCGTTCTCTCCGGAAGCATGGCAATTGCGGAGTCCGCGTCGCTGTCGATCACGTCCGTGTAGCAATCCATGGTCAGTCGAATCGTCGAGTGCCGCGCGAGCTTCTGCGCCACCCCCGGGTGCACGCCCGCCCGAGCGAGTTCGGTGATAAATGTCATGCGCAGCGCGTGAAAATCCACCACCGCACCCCGCGCGTCGTGTTCCTTCAAAAAATCCGACTTGGTTCTTTGCTCCTTCGATTGTTCATCAGGTGAACTCGCAATCCACTTGGCTCTAGCCCCCTCTAGGTCACTCCGCAGCATCACGGCCGTCGTGTGCACCACATTGAATACGGGCTGCCCGGGCGGGCGTCCATCGAGAAAGTCCCGGAGCGCCGTCGCCAAGTTGTGCGCGATCGGCTGCACATCGCGCCGCCGCCGCTTGGAGCAACCCGCCTGCACGGTGATCGTGGGTCGAGCGGCCATCAGATTGAAACTCTCAGGCCACAACGACCGCAGTTCGTTGGCACGAAACCCAGTGCCCATCGCCACGCGGTACAACATTGCACGCTCGCGACCGGGCACAGTGCCCTTCAGCCGACGACTTCCCTTGTTAAAAATCTGCCAGTCTGGCCCGATCGCGGTCTCCCGGAGCAGAACGCTGATTTCTTCTGGAAGTAGTGCCCGGCGCACAAGCCGTCGGGCCCCGGCTTCACGCCGCCGTGGCACATCAATCAGCGGATCAAACCGCAGCGTTCGCCTCCTCACCAACCATGCCGAGAAGCTCCGCGTTGCGCCACGAACTTTATTCAGCGTCCGAGCGCTCCCGCCAGCCGCTCCAAGCCCGTTCAGATACACCACAAAAGACTTCGCGGTGATGTTGCCGACCACGGACCAACCACACACAACACAAACCCGTGCGAGCGTCGCGTGCACATCCTTCACATGACTCTCAGTGCTGCCCTTGCTTCTCAGATACGCCAAATAGTCGTCTCTCGCGCCTTCAGTGGGCGCCATCGCATCGTCTTCATCGTTAGACAATCCTCGCATGCGCATGCGGGCCTTGTCTTCGAGCTTCTCCGAGAGCTTCTGCGACTGGTATTTGTCCAGCACCGCCTTGATCGACCGTTCCCGCGATCGCCACTTGCCATCAACCACTTCCCAGTCCGTGTAGGTGATATACCACGGAACTCCCGGCTTTCCCTGATCCGACGCTCGTTTCCACACACGTCCCATGGCTACTCCTCACCTCCGCTGTACTTCCCCCGCCGATGCAGCTCAATCTGCGCGAGCGCATACGCCTCCACCGCCTCCGCGCTGTCCCCCATCGACGGCTCAGGCACAAACTCTCCGCGCTCGTTCTTCACCTTCAGTTGCTGCCGCGCCACATCCACCAGCCGCGTCCCACGCCTCCGCGCCTCGCTGGCCGCCATGCGGATCTGCTCGAAGCTCGACACGCTCCCGATCCCGCGCACCCCGAAGCCGTCCACTCCCCGCAATCGATGCAGCCGCTCGTGCAGCTCATCAAACGCCGAGTCAAACGCGACCCCTCTGGAAGTCATCTGCGATCGCGGATACCGACGCGGCGTCGCCCGCGCCCCCCGCCGCGTCGCCACCAGGTCCTTCGCGCACACCAGCGTCGATTCGTGATCCCGCACCCCATGCGCCTGATCGCACACATCCACCGTCGCTACCGTCAGCGCCTCGCACGTCCCGCGCGACAGCCCTCCGCCCCCCCGGCCCGCATCCCCGCCCGGCGAAGGCCACGCCGTCAGATACACGCACAGATTCGACCCCCGCACATCCCCGCCCGAAGCCAACGAGCCCGACGCGCAAGCGTCGGTCCCCGCACTCTCAACGACCGCCACCCCGCCATCCAGCCCCATCCGCGCCAGCTCCCGCAGCGCCTCCCGTTCAGTCATCCGCCGCTTCTTCCGCAGCGCCTTCCCCCGCTTCCCCTCAACAACCCCGCACCCCGCGACCATCTGCTCCCGCTTGAACCCAGCGTCACCCCACTTCACCACCTCCGGCATCTTCCGCCCAAGGTTGGCGCAGCCAACCTCAAGCCGCGCCGCGGCGCCAGTGCCTTGTGTGCCATCACGCGCGCCACGATCGCCACCAACCAGAGACACCGCCGCGCTCGCCGCGCCGCCCAGCCCCGCCACTCCCACCGTCGATCGCATCGCCGTCATGGCGTCCACCCGTCTACGCGCACCAGCCGCCGCGCGTCTCCGGGGCATCCATCACGCTCCAGGCACGCCACACGCACACGCGTGAGCAAACCCAGAACGCAACAACACCCGACGCGTCGCAGGCCATTGCAACGCCGGGCACACTTCAAGCCGAGATGATTGAGGAACCGCCATGCAGCCCCGGGCGCCAACCCGAAACCACACCAGCCCCTCAGCACGCTGGTAGGCGACCACGGTACCACGCCCCCGCCCCCCTGTCAAACCACCGCCGCCGCCGCTGTGCAAAACTCCCACACTGCACACCCTCTCCATTATTCCCTCATAGAAAAACATCGATGGATCATCCGAGGATGATGCACACAAGATCAGCAGACACTTTCCTAGTGCGCCACAGTGCAGCGCCCGTGCACACCCCCCGCCCCCCTCCGGAATCCCAAGCCCATCGTGTGCACCCCGCGCACGAAAAAACCCCGCCGGCCCCAGGCCGCGCGGGGTCCAACCCCTCTCCCATCGCCCGCCTCACCTCAGCCCACCC
>JBKJOD010000300.1:0-7809 GCA_046593245.1 Phycisphaerales bacterium | reverse complement strand
TGAGGAACTGGCGACCGTCATGCTGCCCGTGTGTTTGCCTTTGTCTTTCGCCTTCGCTTCTTCAGGCTGAAGGCCATCAGCAATGCCTTTCTCTTCTTCACGCTCGCGCGGTAGACTGCACGCACCATGAAGCCGCACCCGAGAATCCGAAAAACCGTAAAGTGGGCCGCTGCGGCGGTAGCGGTGCTGCTGGTGGTCGTGCTCATACAGAGTGTGGGTTCATTGGTCGTCTGGCAATCATCGTCCGGGGTGTATGTGGGATTTGGGCACGGTGGGGCAGTCGTAGGAAGATGTCCGATTCGTGACTGGAGCCAGACCAGTGGCGATGCGGTCGAACTGTGGTTCGCTAGCAGCCTGTCAAGGACAGACCGTTGGTGGATCTCGATTCCGACATGGTTCCTTGTCATCTGCAGCGCCGCGATCGCCACGAACGCCTGGCGCCTCGACACCCTCGCCCGTCGCCGCGCCCAGATGAATCTCTGCACCAAGTGCCGTTACAACCGCATCGGCCTCGGGGTGAACGCGAAGTGTCCGGAGTGCGGGGCGGCTCCTGTGAGCGTTTGAGTTTTCTTTTGCCGATGGCCTTCAGCCTGAGGAACTGGCGAGCGTCATGCTGCCCAAGTGATTGCCTTCGCCTTCCGCCTTTTATTCCTCAGGCTGAAGGCCATCAGCAATGCCTTTCTTCTCCGCGATCGCTCGCGGTAGACTGAACACGCGATAAAACCTCACACGAGAATCAGGAAAACCGTGACTTGGGACGGCACGGTGGTGACATTGCCCAATCCCAGCGAAATGCCGGGCACAGTCGGCCACCTGCCCATCCGCCTATTGGCGCTGCCACCTGAATAAGTTTCGTAGCGATTTCTCGGCGGCAGCATCGTCTCCCGTGTAGTAGATGCGCTGTCGCAGGAGACGATACCCGTCAATTGTCAGAAACTCGTTGACGTGACGCGATGGGACCGGGCCTCGGACGGCCACGGGCAACTTCGCTCCGTGATGAACCACGTCTTCGAAGTCACGAAAATCGCAGTCCACGATCAGCAACGCGTCGTCGCGGACAACAACAGTCGTGCTGGCGCTCGCGGGCAAACTCGCATACTTTGCGTCCCACTCCGCAAGGGGATTCGCGATGGCATCATTCGGTGCCAGAATGGCGTTCCAAAACGGCTGGCTCCCACCCACATGCTCCTTGACGCGCGGAAGGTCGTCCGCGGCCCGGGCGGCCTGCCCGGCGCGAGCCTCGCGCTGAAAGGCCGCGTCTGCTTTCGACATCCGGCCGCACCCGTGCTCCGCTCCAAACACAAGCAAGACCATGATGATTGGAAAACTCCACAATACGGCTCGGAAGTGATGAGTATTCATGGGATTTGTGAATCATACGGCGTACGGACTACGCCGAACGCGTGGGATCGAGGAGGATGGGCGAAGTGTCCGGAGTGCGGTGCGGCTTCTGTGAACGCCTGAGTTTTCCTTTGCTGATGGCCTTCAGCCTGAGGAACTGGCGAGGTCACGACGACCCCCGTGCTTGCCTTCGTCTTCCCCTTCCTCAGGCTGAAGGCCATCAGCATTGCCTTTCTCTGCATCGCGAGCTTGCTCTCCATCCCCCATCCCTCTGATCCCCGCCTTCCTCCGTGATCCCTCCGTGTCCCCCGTGTCCTCCGGGTTTATTTTCTTCCATCCGCAAATCTCCTCCCCGCTCCCGACATCCCTCTCCAGCCGCCCCGGTCGGCCCCGTCCTCTCCCGCTTCCCACACCCCACCGGCCACAGGAGACATCCGATGAACCGTCGATCCCCCGCCGCGCTCGCGGCCACGCTGTCCGTCTGCGCCCTCCCCGCTCTCGCCCACGCCCAGTCCTATCGCATCGTCGAGCTTCCCACACTCGGCGCCAGTTCCGTCGCCCGCGACATCAACGATGCCGGCGTCATCGTCGGCTCCTCGCGCCGCATCGGCTCCAATCTCGATCGCCCGGTGAAGTGGGAGAACAACCAGATCTCCGATCTGGATCCGCAAAACTGGTTCGGCACCGGCACCGCGAATGCCATCGACAATCAAGGCCGCATCGCCCTCGGTGTCGCCACGCCTCTCTCCTGCTTCCCCGCTGGCGCGATGCTCCTGATCCCCGATCAACCCTTCAATCCGCTCTCGTTCCCCGCCGCGGATGGCACGCAGGCCATGCCCTGCGTCATCGCCAACGAGTCCGAACTCCTCGGCTGCGTCAAGACCCTCAACACAGGCAACACCACCGCCGCGCGATGGGATACCCCGTGGGGCACATCCACGGCGCTCCTCGGCACCACCACCGCCTCCGAAGCCGCGGGCATGAACGCCTCCGGCGCGATCGTCGGCTGGCGCATCGGCTCCGCTCCCTCCGCGCTCTACCCAAGCGCATCCTCCGACCGCGCCTTCATCAAGATCGGTTCGCAGATCACCGACCTCCCGAGCACCGGCAACCGCACCCTCTCCGCCGCGGCCGCCATCACCGACACCGGCCTCATCGTCGGCAGCGTCTTCGGCAACCGCGCACTCTGCGTCCCGCAGATCAAGCTCAACGCGCTCCCCACCCAGTGGGTCAACAACACACCAGCGCTTCTTCCCATGCCCGGCTCAAACACCATGGGCGCGGCCATCGACGCCAACGCCCGCGGCGAGATCATCGGTCAGCTCTCCGGCGATGCCACCCAATCCGGCCCCGTCGTCTGGCGCGGCTCCACCCCCATCGTCCTCCGCACCCATCTCCTCCCCGGCCATCAGTTCATCCGCCTCGACACCGTCTACGCCATCAACGCCTCCGGCCAGATCGTCGGCTCCGGCACCATCCGCACCGCAAGCAACGCCATCCGCTCCTCCGCCTTTGTCGCCACCCCGTGCTACGCCGACTTCAACGCCAATGGCGTCGTCAACACCACCGACATCTTCGACTACCTGAGCGCGTTCTTCGCCAGCGACGCCCGCGCCGACATCAGCGGCACCCCCGGCATCACCACCGACGATGTCTTCGCCTTCGTCGCCGCCTGGTTCACCAGCTGCAACTGATCCCACACGCCCGGGATGAGCGACGCTCTGGGAGCGAATCCCGCGGATACATACTCGCTCCTCTCCTCGATTCTTCTCTTCAAGCGACGGACGCCTCGCGCGTCCGTCGCTTGTTTCATTGATCGAGTCCCACGCCGACAGCCACGGTCCCCACAGACGCACCGAAGAGAACGCGATTCGCTTCTTCTTCTGATCTGTGCCCCTCTGCGTTCATCCGTGGCTATTTCTCGACCCCGACTGCCGCTTCCTTCATCCACGCCTTCCCCCCCATCCATTCCACCACCCGCTTCGCCTTCGCGCACCACTCCCCGCACTCCGGATCCACTTCCAGAATCACCAGCTCGTGCCGCCCGTGCGCGTGCGATGTCAGCACATAGACCGTCTTTCCCTCGATCGTCTCCGGATCGATCGTCCCGTTCCCCTTCGCCGCGCTGGGATGCGCCGCATCCAGCAGCCCCGCACTGTTCACCAGCGTCCACAGCTCCGTGAACTCCCCGCGCGTCAGCGTCCTGGCCAGCGGCGGGAACGTCGTCTCCATCGCCCCGGTCCCCAGCGACACCCGCAGCCCACGATCCGGCTCCACCACATACCGCCCCGGCCGCAACCCGCGCGACAGCAACTGCGTCGCGCTCGCGGTTCGCACCGGTCCAAGCACCGTCGCACTGAACCAGAAGTCATCCGGCGGTGTGGCGGACTGCGTTTCGCGTGCGGGGGCCGCGCGGCTGGACGTACAACCGCTCGCGCCGAGCACGGCGCATCCGACCATCAGAGTTGTGACGCCAAAGCGGAGGGTGGGGCTCATGCCCGCAGTGTACCGTGCGGATCAGGCCGCGAGACGGCGGTTCTGCTGCTCGGGGTGCCCCGGCTTGGCACGCACGCCGCTGGCCGTGTCCGGCTTCTCGCGCCAGTCCTCGACGTTGCGGAGGTTCAGTTCGCTGGGCATGGTCTTGCGATAGCCCAGCAGCCGCACCACTTCGAGCACATCCGTCCACGTTGGGAACATCTTGTTATTGGACTTCTTGAACGCGTCAATCGCGGCCAGGAAGTGGAACTGCTCGGAGGTCATCTCCCCCTCTTCGGCGGACTTGGTGAAGTCCGTCCGGCGGCGGCCCGCGCCGCGACGGCGCTCCAGGCCGGTGGAATCCTCATCCGACTCGATCCGCGGCTGGCCGTCGGCCTGCAGTGCGAACTTGGCCATGTCGCGCCGGTCCAGGCCCAGACGCCGGTCCAGCACGCCGCGATGCTGCGGTTCCGCGGCCGGAGTGGACGAATCCGTGTGCTCGGTCTGGCGACGATCGTTCATGGGGGGCCTTCCATCTTCGGACAAGCGACCCTCATGATTCCGGCAAGTCCGGATCAATCAGAAGTCATCGTCCTCGTCGTCCTCATCGGCCGCGTCGGCGTCCAGATCATCCTCGTCGTCGTCCTCGCCGTCGAAGAACTCGTCCTCGTCCTCCTCAAACTCGTCATCTTCCTCAGCATCGTCCTCTTCGTCAACATCGTCATCTTCTTCCTCGAACTCGTCGGCGTCCTCCTCCTCCTCTTTTTCCGGACGTTTGGCGTCGTCGTCGGAAACGATGAGGGGAAGTCCGAAGTATGTCGGCTCTTCGAGTTCGAGAGTGGCGGTGCCGCAGGTGTTCAGGATGGCGCTCAGCAGCTGCATGGTGGAGGTCCTCTATCGCAAACGGAACGGTGTCTTCGGCTGGATCGCGCCCCGACTGGGGCCGCCTGGTGCGGATTCGGTTCCTGGGCCCGGTGGGTTCCGGGCCAAAGGCCGGTACACTACTCACTCGCGTGGGGGTGTCAACCCAGTCCCGCGCGGGCGTGTGTCCGGGCTGCTGAGAGCCGCACGGTGCGGCGATCAAGAGCACATTCACATCACCCCTTCTATGCCACCACCAAGCACAAGCCAAGCGGGAAAGTCGGAACCGTTTCAACCGGCCGCCGCGCTCCTCGCGGCGATCTTCCCCGGACTGGGTCATTTTTACCTCGGCCAGCTCCAACGCGGCGTGCTGGTCACGGCCGGTGTCATGGGTTTGTACCTGACAGGGCTGCTGATCGGGGGTATCCAGTGTGTGGACAGGAAAGACAACTACATCTGGTTCCTTGGCCAGGCACTTGTGGGGCCGATGACCTTCGGGTTGGATTATGTTCATCAGGAGCACCTCAAGGTGCTTGTGCCGGACAACCGGGGGGGCGACCGGCGTCGGGAGCCGTACCCGAACGAGGCGCGGGACCCGCGCACCGGGCGGGCGATCTCCATCGCGCTGATCGGCGGCGTGCCCACGGCGAAGACGGCGGATGGAACGACTATCGCTCCGGCGTATCCGTCGTATGTGAAGGCGGTACCGCGGAGCAATGAACTGGGAACGCTGTTCACCACCATCGCGGGGTTCCTGAACGTAATCGTGGTGATCGACGCGGCCTTCGGGGTGCGGGTGGAGCGGAAGAAGAAAGTGGCGGAGGGTGTGTCGCGGACACTCAAGGTGCCGGTGATCGGGGGTGGCGCATGAGCATGATGAAGCTGCTGGCCGAGGGCGCGGTGCTGCCGCCGTACCGGCCGTTCATTGATCCGATCCAGGTGCATGGATTGTGGTGGCTGATGGTGATCCCGATGGCGCTGGGCGTGGCGGTGGTGTACAAGGCCGTGCGGGTCTCCAATCCCGGAACCGCGGCGTACTGGCTCGGGGTGCTGAAGATGATGCTGGAGATCATCGCGGGCATGATGCTGCTGGCGGTGCTGACATATGGGCTGGTGATGGTGTATGCGCGGTGGGTGGCGGGAGGGTGAGGGGATAAGCAGCCCGACCGTGAGGGAGGGCTTGGGGGACGGCTGGGTGTGCGTGGACGTTGAAGGATGGGAGAGCCCTCCCTGACGGTCGGGCTGCCTGCTCTTGGGCTGCTTGCTGTCGGGCAACGTGGTATTCTGCGGCTTATGTTCAATCGGCCGCTGGGATATTTCATTACGTTTCGAACGTACGGCACATGGTTGCATGGTGATGATCGCGGCTCGGTCGACCGAAAGCACAATGAGTTTGGAACACCCACGCTTCCTGCCAGCGAAGAGCGTGTGAAGTGGGAACGATCCGAGCTGAAACAGGAGCCGGTGGAACTCGACGCAAAGCGACGGGAGATTGTTGAACGCACGATTCGCGAAGTGTGCGCACACAAATGCTGGGTGCTGATGGAGGTACATGTGCGAACCAATCATGTGCACGTGGTTGTGGATGCCCACGGTGCCCCGGAACCAATGATGAACGCGTTCAAGGCGTGGTCGTCGCGACGGCTCGCTGAAGCGGGATTGATCGAGCGAGGAACGAAGGTGTGGTCGCGTCATGGCAGCACCGTGTATCTGTTCAAGGAAGAGAAGGTTGAGGAGAAGTGCAGATACGTGCGCGAGTGCCAGTGAATGGTGCGAATTCCACGCATGAGATGGCCGGGAAGGAGGGGGCACACTCGCGACTGTGAGGGAGCCGAAGCCCTCCCTGACGGTCGGGCTGCCTGCCTCGGGAAACATATTTGAGCGTGGAGATACACTGGGGCATGACGACTCCGACTCCGCACGAAGCCCTCCCTGACGGTCGGGCTGCCTGTTACGACACGTACACCTCGCCGCTGGCCACGCGCAACGCATCGCCGGAGATGTTGAAGTTGTGGTCGGCGCGGCACAAGTTCAATACGTGGCGGAAGATCTGGCTGGCGGTGGCGGAGGCGCAGTGTGAGCTGGGGTTGCCGGTGAGTGCGGAACAGGTGGAGGAGCTGCGCGGAGTTGTGAATCGCGACGGCGGGATCACGGATGAGGAGATTCGCGCGGCGGAGAAATACGAGCGAGAGCTGCGGCATGATGTGATGGCGCATGTCCACGCGCTGGGGGACTCGTGCCCGAAGGCGAAGGGGATTGTGCATCTGGGGATGACGAGTCAGGATGTGGTGTGCAATGCGGATTGGTGGATTATCCATGAGGCGACCGGGCTCATCGTGAAGAAGACGGCCTCGGTAATCTGTCGATTGGGCGAGCTTGCTAAGAAGTGGATCGCACTTCCCACGCTCGGGTTCACGCACTACCAACCGGCGCAACCTGTAACAGTTGGCAGACGGGTGGCGTTGTGGGCGTATGACCTCAGTCTCATCACCGACTCCCGCCTTTACTCCAGCGTGCCGAGAGGTCTGAAGGGCGCGACCGGCACCCAGGCGTCTTTTCTCTCGCTTTGCGATGGAAACGCTCATCAGGTCGATCGGCTCAATTCGGAGGTCGTGCGTCGCATTCGTGTTCTCAAAGGCGATTGGGAAAACGAATCCACCGACCAGTACGTGAATCGCGTACGGCAGCGAGTGCTTTTGCAGTTTGATGATCGCATAGGGATGGCCGAGAAAGAAGGGGATGAGATCACGGCGGCGTACGAGCGACTTATGCGCGCAAAGTATGAGCGGAGACCATCCCATGAACTGATCGTGCAGCATGATGCCAGATTTCTCGAATCGCAATCGGTATCTCTGACAGGGCAGACCTATCCGCGCGTGTACGACACCTTCATCCTCGCGGACCTGGCCAGCGTTGCCTCGGTGCTCCACAAGATCGCTACGGATATTCGTCTCCTGTGCAATCGGAAAGAGATGGATGAGCCGTTTGAGGAGAAGCAGATTGGGTCTTCGGCGATGCCGTACAAGCGGAATCCCATGCGGTGCGAGCGGGTGTGCGGGCTGGCGCGGTTTGTGATGAATCTGGTGGGGAACGCGTACGACACGGCGGCGACGCAGTGGCTGGAGCGGACGC
>JBKJOD010000214.1:0-3042 GCA_046593245.1 Phycisphaerales bacterium | reverse complement strand
CACGAACGGTCACACGCCCCGCGTCGTGGTCCGCCCCGGCGGAGGCCTCGTTGAAACCGGGAGCGCATCCCGTGGATGAGGCGCTGTATCGCCTCCACGCCGAGCGCGAAGAAACATACTGGTGGTGGGTCGCCAAGAACCGCATCATCCTGAGCTTGATCTCGCGATACTCGCGTGTCACCAACACATCGCGCTCCGCCTCACCCGATTCCCGAATCCCGACTCCCGATTCCCGCCCTCGCTCCCTCGACATCGGCTGCGGCGCCGGCGGCGTCCTCGCCAAACTCTCCCAGCCCCCCTTCAACTTCAACGCCCTCGGCATCGACATGTCTCCGATCGCCCGCGAATACTGCCACAAACGCGGCCTCGCCGCCGTGGATGGCTCGCTCCCGAGCGCTCTCCCGCCGGAGATCACGCCCAGCTCCTACGACGTCATCGTCATGAGCGAGGTCATCGAGCACGTACCCGAGGATCGCGCCTCCGTCCACGCCGTCGCGCGGCTGCTGAAGCCCGGCGGCCTGCTCATCTGCACCGTCCCTGCGCACATGTGGCTCTGGTCCAGCCATGATGACTTCAACTTTCATCAGCGCCGCTACACCCGCGCCCAGTTCGGCGACCTCTTCCGCAACATCCCCGGCGCGCACCTTGAGCAACTGGTGCTGAGCTACTACCAGGCCGCATCACTGCCGCTGGTGGTCGCCGCGCGGCTCATCGAGAAGGCAAAGACGAAGCTCACGGGCAAGCCACCCGCCGAGCCCGAGGTCAAGCCCCTGCCCGGGCCCATCAACCTCATTCTGACCAAGGCCTTTGAGGTCGAGCAGCACCTGCTCCCACACACGCGGCTCCCTTGGGGAACCAGTGTCATCAGCGTCCACCGGCGTACTATCGACTCATGAGTGTGATCGACGGTGCAGGGCTTCGTGTTCCGGTACAGGTGAGCGTTCCCACCTCGGATGCTCCACGCCCCGCACCCGCTGCCGCGCAGCGGCCGGTACGTCGCAACCCGTACATCGCTTATCGCAAGCTCATCACCTCGCAGCGCGTCAAGGAACTCTCCGCACTTCGCCCCTGGATTCCCGTGCGCGACACCATCTGGTGCTGGGCGTGGATCGCCGCCGCGTGGGCCTTCGTCTTTTTCGTTCCGACATGGTGGTCGGTACTGCTGGCGATCCCGGTCATCGGCACGCGCTACTACGCGCTCTTCATCATCGGCCACGACGGCATGCACCGGCGCATCTTCGCGTCCGCCAAGCGCAGCGACTGGTTCACCGATCTCTTCCTCATCGGCCCCATCGGCATGGTGAACCGCGTGAACAGCCGCAACCATCTGGAGCATCACCAAAACCTCGCCAACGACGATGACCCGGACCTGCACAAGCACGCCTGCTTCAACAAGTCCGACAAGCTCGAGTATCTGCTCTTCCTCACCGGCCTCTCCGCGCTGGTGAATGTGTACAAGAACCTCTTTGTCCACACGGGCAAAGTCGATGCCGCCGGGCGCGCGGCTGCGGCCGAGACCGATGCCGCCGCCGCGAGCGAGAACCACCGCAAGCATTCGCTCCGCGACATCGCCATTATCCTCGGCTGGCAGGCCGCGCTCTGCCTCGGCCTGACGCTGCTCACGGGCATCGCCTTCGGCGGCACTGTTGACAAACCGCTCTCGATTCTTCTCCACGGCTTCTGGGGCTATCCCGCCCTCTGGCTCGCGCCCGTCTACATCTTCACCTATCTCCCCAACCTCATCCGCTCCTTCGTCGAGCACAGCCACCCGGAGGATGACGACCACGCCGACGAGCACCGGCTCTGCACCTTTCTCTCCAACCCCGTCGAGCGGCTGGTCATGTCGCCGATGAACATGAACTACCACATCGGCCACCACCTCTGGCCGAGCATTCCGTACTACAACCTCCCGATCGTGGACCGCGAACTCCGGGCCATCCCGGCCGAGAAGCGCGAAGGCCTGAACTGGCGCGGCACGTATGCGGGATACATGTGGTCGTACTACGTCGCGCTTCCCATCGAGGAATGCCGCCACTCGCGGCTCCGCAAGCTGCACGATCAGACCAGCCATTGAAACGACGCGGCCCCGGTCCAGCAGACCCGGACTCGCCTTCCCTGCCTTGTCCTCATCCTAATCGTAATCATAATCCTAATCGTCTTGGTTTCCTTCCGGACGATTAGGATGAGGAGCAGGATTAGGATTATGACTGATCCAGAGGCGGGAAACGACACGGCCCCGGTCGAACAGACCCGGGGCCGCGTGTGTATCTCGGATTTCGGAATGCGGATTTGGGATTGCAATCCGCAATCGCCATCCGCATTCTTTTACGCCGCCATCTTCAGCTCCGCGACCATCCCACCGCCCGCGCCGGTGCCGATGGTGATGGTGAAGACCTCGCTGGGCGTTCCGTAGCTCAGGCCGCGCTGGCCCTGGATCATGTACTGCATGTTGTTCGCGCCCGAGGGGAGCGAGGTGTCGTCGAAGAACTTGAAGCCGCGCGGCAGGTTGGCCCCGCCGGTGCTGTTGCTGGAGCCGGTGGTGCCGATGACGCTGAACGCGCTCTGCGTCGCGAGCTTGCGGCTGACGATGTACGTCACCGCGCCGTTGGGGGTCTCGGTGGCCTTGAAGGTGATGCGGAGCACGCCGTCGGGCCGGATCTGCGCGCCGAGCTGCACGGGCTGGCTGGGCGGCGGCGCGGGCGAGGGCGCGGCGGGCTCGGGGATGCCGCCGAGTGTGTAGAGCGCGGGGTTGTGCGTGCTCTCGGCGGTGAGGCGGATGTCCTGCACGATGGTCGCCAGCAGCGGATGCAGCGTCTGCATCGCGATCTTCAGCGTGTTGGTGGCGTTCTTGCTCGCCAGCCGCGCGGTGTTGGCCTCGTTGTAGGCCTTGCGCGCCGCCGTCACCGCCGCGGTCACCGCGTCGGTCTGCGCCGTCGTCAGTGAGAGCGCGGTTTTATTCGCGACCCACAGCGGCGCGTGCTCTTCTCCGAACTCGATCTCGTTCACGATTTTGGTTGGGATGACTCCCATGGTCAGGACTCC
>JBKJOD010000133.1:0-5095 GCA_046593245.1 Phycisphaerales bacterium | reverse complement strand
CCACTTTGCGGCCGCGCCGAGCGCGGTGTATGGGGCGGTGCTGCTGATGTCGGGACTGGCGTTTCTGGTAATGCAGCGCGCGATCGTGCGCGTTGAGGGAAGCGAGTCGGTGCTGGCGCGGGCGCTTCGGCGAGATGTGAAGGGGAAGCTGTCGCTGATTGGATACGCCGCGGGGATCCCGCTCGCGTTCGTGAGCGTGTGGGTATCGGGCGCGCTGTATGTGCTGGTGGCGCTGATGTGGGTGGTGCCGGATCGGAGGATTGAGCGGGAGATGGAGGGGGCGGAAGGCGCGGCGTGATCGCTCGCGAAATCAGCCGCCGGCGATGGCGCCGATGATGAGGAGGGGCTCTTTTCCGGCGATGACATCGGAGGGAAGGGGAGAGTCGGGGGGGAGGTTGGAGAGGTCCTGGTTGCAGGCGAAGAAGCGGAGGAAGTCGCGGCGTTTTTTGGTGGAGTGGTCGCGGATGGTGCCGCGGAGCATGGGAAAGCGAGTTTCGAGGGCGTCGAGGGTTGAGTTCAGAGTGATGGGCGCGGGGACATCCAAGAGGATGTCCTGATGGTGGCCGGAGAGGGTGCAGAGGTGATAGGGGAGGGCGATGCGGATCATGGGGGAAAGAAAGGCGGGGACGATTAGGAGCAGGATTAGGATTATGATTAGGACCAAGGCAACGGGAGCAGTGAGTGTGGGGACTACTCGCGCGTGTCGCGACGGTCGTAGTCACGTTCGGAGTTCGCTTTGATGAGGCCGATGAGCATTCGGACGATGTGCTGAAGTCGCTCCTTGCCGGGGCGAATATCGACAACGGTTACTTTGCGCTTCGCGACGAGGACATCTAGTGCTGCGGCACATTCGAGGGCGGAACCGTGGGCTGTGTCAAAGAAGCGACAGCGGTCCTTGGTGGAATATTTACCGTTTCCTTCGGCGATGTTTAGCGACACAGAGGATGACGCTCGATCGAGTTGATCTTTGATGTCTCCAGGCCGCTCAACCGATTCGAGAAGCGTTGAGACCCACGCGATGAACACGATGGATTCCTGATAGACATCCAGTTTCTCGTGACTGAACCAGACCTCTTGTGGCGATTGCATGGGATCGCTCCGCAGACGAGATGGTTTTTGCCTTGGTCCTAATCCTGCTCCTAATCATAATCCTAATCGTTTTCGCATTACCTTAGCGTCTGCACTTCCACACTCAATACCGCCGGCAAGTCACGGACGATCGCATTCCAGTTGTCTCCTCCGTCGGGGGAGCAGTAGACCTGGCCGCCGGTGGTGCCGAAGTAGACGCCGCAGGGGTCGAGGGAATCGACGCACATGGCGTCGCGGAGGATGTTGACGTAGCAATCCTGTTGAGGAAGGCCCTTGGTGAGAGGTTCCCAGTGCTGGCCGCCGGTGTTGCTGCGGTAGACGCGGAGTTTGCCTTCGGGGGGATAGTGGAGCGAGTCGCTGGTGATGGGGACGACGAAGATGGTGTTGGGGTTGTTGTGGTCGATGTCGATGGGGAAGCCGAAGTCGGTGGGGAGATCGCCGCTGACTTCGGTCCAGTTGTCGCCGCCATCGTCGGAGCGCATGACGTCCCAGTGTTTTTGCATGAAGAGGGTGTTGGGGCGTGCGCTGTGCTGGGCGATGCGGTGGACGCAGTGGCCGACCTCGGCGGTGGGGTCGGGCATGAAGTTGGAGACCAGGCCGCGGTTGATGGGGCGCCAGGATTGGCCGTCATCGTCGGAGCGGAAGCAGCCCGCGGCGGAGATGGCGGTGAAGATGCGGCCGGGGTTCTTGGGATCGAGCAGAATGGTGTGGGCACCCATGCCGCCCGCGCCGGGTTGCCATTGGGGGCCGGTGCCGTGGCCGCGGAGGCCGGAGAGTTCGTGCCAACTGCGGCCGCCGTTGGTGGTCTTGAAAATGGCGGCATCTTCGACACCGGCGTAGGCGGTGTCGGGATCGGTGAGTGAGGGCTCGATATGCCAGACGCGCTTGAACTCCCACGGGTGCTGGGTGCCGTCGTACCACATGTGGGTTGTGAGTGGGGCGGTGGCGATGTCATAGGCGAACTTGTTGCTCTCGCCTTTGGGCATGGGACCGTCGCTGATGAGGTCTTCTGGTTTGGAACCGGGGGTGTGCCAGGTCTGGCCGCCGTCATCGGAACGCTGGATGATCTGGCCGAACCAGCCGCTGGATTGCGAGCAGTAGATGCGGTTGGGATCGGCGATGGAGCCCTTGAGGTGGTAGATCTCCCAGCCGGCGAAGAAGGGACCGGCGACGGACCATTTTTTTCGGGTGCCGTCGGAGGTGAGGATGAACGCGCCTTTTTTGGTGCCGATGAGGAGGCGGATGGTGTTCATGCGGGGGCTCCTTGTGAGGGAGGTGCAGTCTAACGAAATGAGGGAGAATGCGAAATGGCTGAAGCCGTTATCAAGAGAAGCCCGTTGAAACGGGCTCAAGAGCCGTGAACCACGGCTGAAGCCGTGGCCTACAAGTGAACAAGCCCGCTGAAGCGGGCTGGGGAAGACGATGCTCCTCCGCTTGCGCGGAGGGCTCGTAGGAGGGTTACTGCTCGCAGCCGCCGTAGAAGAACTCTTCTTGCGTGATCTTGCCGTTTTGGACGGTGAAGAGGGCGGCTTCCTTCATCTGCATGCGCTGGCCGGCCATGGGGCCTGCTTTGGAAGTGAGGTCGATGGAAAAGGTGACGATGAAGCGGTCGCCGTGGGGCCAGGGGCCTTCGGCGGAAGAGGAGTGGATGGTGTTGGAGGCAAAGAAGTGTTGGCCCTTCTTGAGAACTGCGTCGAGGCCCTCGGTGCGAGTGGGGCTGCCGGGCATGGCCATGGCCTCGATGCTGACGATGTTGGGGGCGTAGAGGGACTGAATGGCTTCGAGGTTCCTGCCCTGCTGGCAGAGCTCGACGAGTTTCTTGCCAATGGCGAGGGTGGATGAGTGCGCGGCGGGGGCGGAGGGGGTTGCGGTGGAGGACATGTTCGATCCTTTCGAGGGAGAAGTGGGCGAGGAAAAACCGGCGATGCACGCGCATCGCGGAGGAATGCCAACACGTTACAATGGCGAAACCAGGTGAAGTGGTGGTTAGCGGCGGAGTGGGATGAGGGCGCGGAGGCGGGGTTCGCGGAGGTAGAGGCCGAGCCAGAGGACGACGCCGAGCGCGGCCTGGATGATGAAGAGTTCACCGATGCGGGCGTGGGTGGCGATCGCACCGCCCATATAGCCGGTGAGGAGGATGGCACCCAGGACCGAGGTCTGAGGGATGATGTAGATGATGGCGCACGCGACTTCGAGGATTCCGAGAGCGAGCGCGGAACTCACTGGCCAGCCGAGATGCTCGAAGCCCTTTGCGGCATCGGGGGGCATCATGAACTTGCCGACGATCGCGCTGAAAAAGAAGACGAGTACGGGCAGGATACTGAGGATCCATCCGGTGATGCGGGCGGCTTTGGAGGGTTGGGAGGAGGTGGTGGTCATGGAGGGACTCGCGGGGTTTGGGATGTGGGACGCGCGGTTGATGAATGCAATTGGGGGGCGGCTGTGGTCGTCGTGTGCGTTGGTTGCAACATGCACCGACGTGCTCGAGGACTCGCAAGTCGGTGGCACGGGGACCGACGTTCTCGCTGCGCTCGAAAGTCGGGGGTACGGAGGGGACGCATCATGCGTGTACGAACATACTGAAGCCGCCGTAGGCCATGCGTTTGATGTCGAAGGGCATGGACTTTGGGTCCATCATGGCGGCGAGGCGCGGGTCTTTCATGACCTTGGCGTTGACCTTGTCTCGATGGGCGCGGGACTTGAAGACGATCCAGGAGAAGAGGACGGTCTCGCCGGGCTTGCACTTGGTCAGCTTGGTGAAGGGGAGGCCGAAGGGGACATCCATGTGCTCACCGACGGACTCGCGGTATTCGAGTGCGCCGTGATCGCGCCAGACGACAGAGGCTTTCTTGGCCATGCGCTGGTACGCGGGGAGATTTTTCTTGAGGATGGGGATGACGAAGCCGTCGGCGTAGAGAGGCAAGGGGAATCTCCGGAAAAATCGCAAATCGCAAATCGCAAATCGCAAATCGCAAATCGGGAATCGGGAATCGGGAATCGGGAATCGGGAAATTCTAAAAAGCGTGTGCTCAGCGTTTGTGGACGCGGCCTTCGGCGAGTTGGCGGATTTTGTTGAGTCCGAACTCCCAGCCGATGTGGACGCCCTTGCGGTGGTCTTCGGGGATGAAGCCGAGGGCGCGGTGGGTGAGGGTGAGGAGGGTGCCGGAGCCGCTGGGGGCGAGCTTGTACTGGATGAAGTTGGTGGCGGGATAGGACATGAACATGGGGCCGCAGATTTCCAGGAGGGTGGGGGGTTTGATGACCTGCACGTGGCCCCAGAAGTGTCCGAAGTTGTTGCCGGAATCGCGGAACCAGCGGCCGCCGGGCCAGGGTTCGAGAATCATGGGGAAGGGTGCACTGCCGCCTTTGCCATCGGGTTTTTCACCTTCGGGGCCGAGCTCGGCGATGATGGACTCAAAGGTGATGACGATCGGCGCGTCGATGGTGAGTTCTTTGACGATGTTGATGGTGTGAATGGCTTCTTCGAGTGTGGTGGACATGGTCAATGTTCCTTTCTTGGGCGTGCGGATGGGTGGAGTGGGCCGTGTGGAGGCGCGGGGGCTTGGGCGGCGAGTTTGGCGGCGGCTTCGGCGCGCTGCTTGATGCGGGCGAGCTTGTGATCCCAGAAGTGTTCGTACATCTTGATCCAGTCGTGGATGGTTTTGAGTTGCTGGCCGTTGACGGAGTAGAGGCGTTCGCGGCCGCGGCGACGGACGGCGAGGATGCCGACATCACGGAGCACGGCGAGGTGCTTGGAAACCTGCGGCTGGGGCCAGCCGAGCGCGGCGACGATGTCGTTGACGGGGAGCTCGCCCCCGGCGTTGGCGAGGGTCTCGAGGAGTTCGCGTCGGCGCGGCTCGGCGATGGCGGAGAAGGGGTCGAGGGTGGAGGGGGTGGGAGGCACGGGTTTAATATATACGCATATGGGAATATGTCAAGGGGGAAGTGAGAAAAGGAGTGGAGGAGTGGAGGAGTGAAGGGGTGGAGGGGAGAGAAGAAGCGCGCG
>JBKJOD010000120.1:0-4576 GCA_046593245.1 Phycisphaerales bacterium | reverse complement strand
TGTTGCCGCTGTCATCACCGGCGGCACGTTCGGCGATGTCACCTCCCCTGTCGCGGGAATGACGAACATGTCGTCGAACGTCGCCCACGCGGACCACGCCAAGTACCTGCGCTACGCGGCCCCGTACAACTTTGCGGCCGCTGGAATCGCGACGATCCTCTACCTGGTCGTAGGACTCGTGTGGTAAATCCCGCGACCGCCGCTTCTCCTGCGAACCATCTCTCTGCCACCGGCGTAGATACCCCCTGGGGGGTATAATGGCCCAACGCGGGCCATCGCTCCCCGACCTCGAACCACGGAGTCCGACCATGAACAGCACCACGACCCCCATGAGCACCACACTCGTCATCGACGGCATGTCCTGCGGCCACTGCGTGACCCAAGTCACCAAGGCGTTGTCCGCCATACCGGGAATCGAGATCAAGTCCGTGGCGGTCGGGAGCGCACAGGTCTCCGCCATGGATTCCGGGGCAGTGCAGACCGCGCTGGCGTCGCTCGCCGAGGCCGGGTACACGGCCCGAGCCACGCAGCCCCAGCCGGGCTCCTCACCCAGCAACATTCCCAAGAGTGGCGGCGGCTGCTGCGGAGGCGCCAGCGCGAGCGGGCCGGGCGGCAAGACTTCGTGCTGCGGCTGAGTGACGGCGTGTTCGTTGGGGGGACGGGAAACGGCCGCATCGGAGATTTCTATGCCCCGTAAGAACGCGACAACCAAGAAGGGTCCGGCCGCAGCCTGTGAGTGTGGACCGGATCACGACAACAGCGCGAAGAAGGCCACCGGCCCCGGCGGCCGGGCGGTGGGCGTTGACGCGAGCATCAAGGCGTCGAACATCACCCGCCTCAAACGGGCCGAGGGGCAGGTCCGCGGCGTCGTCCGGATGGTCCAAGAGGACCGCTACTGCGCCGACGTGATCATCCAGATCGCCGCGGCTCAGGAGTCGCTCCGGGCCGTCGCCAAGAACCTGCTCAAGAACCACCTCAAGCACTGCGCTCGGGCAGCCCTCAAAGCGGGCGAGGCCGAGGCCGACGCGATGTGCAACGAGCTCATGGATGTGATGAGCAAGATCGCCAGATAATGCACGAGGCACGGGATGAGCCGCATCTGCAAAGCCATGAGGCAACGGAGTCACAATGAACACCGAGCATCGTCATGGCGAGAGCACACGGGAGAAGTCGCTTAATGGGACTTCCATGCATGTGCATGATCATGATGCGGCCTCCGCACAATCCAGCGAGCATGTGGATGAGCGTGTGGATCTCCCACTCAAGGGCATGACGTGTGCCTCGTGCGCCAACACCATCGAGAAGGCGCTGGGCAAGGCCCCGGGCGTGTCGAAGGCGAGCGTGAACTTCGCCACAAAGACTGCGACGGTGCGGTACGACGCTGCCGCGACCTCGCCGGAGAAGCTGGTAGGAGTGGTGAAGGGGACCGGGTATGACTCGGTGGTTCCCGAGTCCGCATCGGGAAATCATGTCGGACACGATCACGCGATGCCGGGCATGACCGCAGCGCAGCACGCCGCCATGCCCGCCGGCCATGCGATGGCCAGTGGCGAAGATCACTCAGCCCACATGCACGTCAATGCTGACGAGCAGACGGTGTTGCTCCGAAAGGTCATCATCGGTGCGGTGCTTTCGCTGCCCGTGCTGGTGATCGCGATGTCGCACGGGAAGATCGCGATCTTCAATCACTCCTGGATCAACTGGCTCCAGCTTGCGTTGACGACGCCGGTGGTCGTCTGGTGCGGCTCGCAGTTTTACAGGATGGCATGGATGGGCCTGAAGCACTTCCGGGCCAACATGGACTCGCTCGTGGCGCTGGGCACGGGCACGGCCTTTCTGTACTCCCTCGCCGCGACGATCTGGCCGGGATTCTTCTCGGCGGCCCAAGGCGGCGCGGCGGCGCACTCCGAGACCGGTATGACGATGGTTCCCGTGTACTACGAGGCCGCGGCGGTCATCATCGTGCTCGTCCTGCTGGGCAAGCTCTTCGAGGCCCGCGCCACAGGCAATACCAGCGCCGCGATCCGGCGGCTGATCGGCCTGCAAGCCAAGACGGCCCGAGTGGTGCGAGGCGGGCAGGAACAGGACATCCCCGTGGAGCAGGTCATCGTCGGCGATAGGGTCCTCGTCCGCCCCGGCGAGAAAATCCCTGTAGACGGAAAAGTCGAGAGCGGCGATTCCGCCATCGACGAGTCGATGCTGACAGGTGAAAGCGTGCCGGTTGAGAAGAAGCCCGGTGATGCGGTCTTCGGAGCCACCATCAACACGACCGGAGCGCTGACTCTCCGCGCCACCAAAGTCGGCAAGGACACCGCGCTCCAGCAGATCGTCCGCCTCGTGCAGGAGGCCCAAGGGAGCAAGGCCCCGATCGCCCGCCTCGCGGACACGATCAGCGGCTACTTCACGCCGGCGGTGCTGAGTATCGCCCTCATCACCTTCGTCGTCTGGTATTTCGTCGCGCCGATCGACATCCGGCTGAGCATGGCGTTGCTCACATTTGTGTCCGTACTCATCATCGCGTGCCCCTGCGCCCTGGGGCTGGCCACGCCCACGGCGATTATGGTCGGCACCGGCCGCGGAGCCGAGCATGGCATCCTCATCAAAGGCGGCGAAGCACTGGAAACGGCCCACAAGCTCACGGCCATCATTCTCGACAAGACCGGCACCATCACGCAGGGCAAGCCCGCATTGACGGACGTGCGAGCGTTGCCGGGAATCGTCGAGGCCGACCTCGTGCGACTCGCCGCCTCCGCGGAGCGACGGAGCGAACACCCACTCGCCGCCGCAATCGTCGAAGGGGCCAAGGCCCAAGGCCTCACGCTCATGGAACCCATCGCGTTCAAGGCCGTCGTCGGCAATGGCATCGAGGCGACCGTGGACGGTCGCATGGTCCTGGTCGGCAAACGTGCGCTCTTGGCGGATCGTGGGATCGACACTTCTACGCTCGACGCCTTGGCGGGCGAACTCGCGGCAGCGGGCAAGACACCGATGTACGCCGCGATCGATGGCAAACCAGCGGGGCTGATCGCCGTCGCCGATCGCGTGAAGCCTGAGTCCAAGGCGGCCATCGAGCAGATGCAGAAGATGGGCCTGCGCGTCGCGATGATCACCGGCGACAACGCCAAGACCGCCGCGGCCGTCGCGATGGAAGTCGGCATCGCGCCCGACATGATCTTCGCCGAGGTGCTGCCGGGAAACAAGGCAGAACACGTAAAGAAGCTCCAGGCTCAGGGCTTCGTCGTCGGCATGGTCGGCGACGGTATCAATGACGCCCCAGCCCTCGCCCAGGCCGACATCGGCCTTGCGATGGGCACCGGTACGGACGTGGCCATCGAGGCCTCCGACATCACCCTCATCCGCGGTGACCTGCGCTCGGTGCCCGACGCCATTGCCCTCTCGCGTGCCACGATGCGCACCATCAAACAGAACCTGTTCTGGGCGTTCATCTACAACATCGTGGGAATCCCAATTGCTGGAGGGGTATTGTACCCGTTCACGGGCTGGCTTCTGAGCCCCATCGTCGCAAGCGCTGCAATGGCGCTTAGCAGCGTGTCAGTTGTGCTAAACAGTCTCAGATTGGCGAGATCCTATTCCCATCACTGAAACTCGATGCAAGCAACCGGCACTGAGCGCGGCCAGCTGTCGCACCCCTTGGGCCCCGTGCAGGTCGGGGGATCAGACGTTGTCTCCGGCCAAGCAGAAGCGTCCGTCCGGGCCGTGCTTCGGGACGCC
Source organism: Phycisphaerales bacterium (assembly GCA_046593245.1). Classification (GTDB taxonomy): domain Bacteria; phylum Planctomycetota; class Phycisphaerae; order Phycisphaerales; family UBA1924; genus UBA4658. The sequence continues at coordinate 844 of JBKJOD010000120.1, read as the reverse complement.
CTCGGCACCCCGGAGAGCATCCCGAGGAAGTACGCGACCATTTGGTCGCCGGTAGACTTTCCGGGATGCCGTTTGGTGTCGGGCCACGCTCATGATTGCTCCTTGGCCGCCCGTACCATCGCCACGATGCCAGCCCGGAGCGCTTGGGGGAGTTCCTGCCACGCAGCTATGACGCGATGCAGGTCAGGGTCCGAGGAGAGGTTAGATTTGCAACTGCTGGGACTATGGCTGGTGGCTGGGCCGCCTTCTTCTGGAACCCCTGCATTTCCTGTGGTGCCCGCGGTAGGGTGTCCGCTTCCCAAGCTGAATGTCACCAGTTCGATCCTGGTCGCCCGCTTTAAATGAGGGGTCTTGATTTCAAGACCCTTTTCATTCCGAAAGCGAAGCTTCAAGCGAACATGATTCCGGAATGTCGCTGCGGGATGACGCCTGCCGATGTGACCTTTCCACCCCCTTTGATCCGATACTCGCAGGGCGTACGGAGTACGCTTTTTCGCTCTTGAGGCATGGAGGCCTGGCGCGTGCGGTTGCATCACATTATTCCGAACATGTTCCACCGGCGTGTGCTGTTTCTCGCGCTCGCGATGGCCGCCTGTGTTCTGCTGCCCATCGCGCAGATGATCCGCCTCACCGTTGCCAAAGGCGAGGAACTCCGTGTTGATGCCCACAAGCGGCTCATGAGTGAGCGGTGGACCGAAACCTCGCGCGGCCGGATCACCGATCGCAAGGGCCGTGAGCTCGCGGTCGATCATCCTTCGATTGATGTTGCCGTGGATTACAAAGTCATTACAGGCCGATGGGCTGAGGAGAAGGCCACGCGCGCGGCACGCAAAGCGCGGGAAGC
>JBKJOD010000107.1:0-3181 GCA_046593245.1 Phycisphaerales bacterium | reverse complement strand
GTGAGGGATGCGAACGGTGTCATCACCAAGGCACTGAATGTGCCGGGACTCATGGGGATGTCACCGGCGGCGCTTCTCACGCGGGCCGCGCCGGAGCTTGCGGCTGTGCGCTTGAGTGAGTTCACGGACGCGTACGCGGCCGCGGCCGACTACTGGCGCACGCGGCCCGCGCCCGGACGGTTGCTCGCGCTCAGCATGGGAACCGGGATCGGCGCGTGTGTGCTGGATGCGCGGGAGGGTGGGAAGCCGGTGCCGCTGATTGTGACGGGAAGTGGTCCGGGGCAGATTGGTCAGATGGATGTTGGGGTTGAGGATCAAGAGGAAGAAACACGGGCTGGAAAGCCCGTGCCACTGGGAGCGGGAACACTGGAGTCGTGCATGGGTCTGCCTGCGCTGCGGGCGCGGTTTGGACACGATGTGGGCGCGCTGCAAGCGGCGGTTGAGGATGGAAGATTGCGGGCGGATCGATGGCCGCTGCGCGGTTTGGTCCGGGCCATTCGGATCGGGCACGCCATCTATCTGCCGGAGCGAGTTGTGCTGCTGGGCGGGGTCGGCATTCGCCTGCGGCCGCTGCTGGAGGACATGCGAGCGCGGGTGGCGGATGGGTTGACCTCGCTCGCGAAGCCGGATTGGACGCTGGAAGCCGGGGAAAGCGACTATCACGCGGCGCGAGGAGCGGCGTGGATGGCGGGGGAGTGAGCGATCGGGCATCGCGCGGGCATTTGAGCGGGAAATATCCGCGGGATTCGCTCGAAGACTCGCCCATCCCGGGCGTGTGAGTGGGGGCCGTCTCAACAAATGTTCATGGACAAGATGCCCCGAATCGGTGTGCATCCGGTTGTACGCTTGGCACCCGGGCGGGTTTGCGGTACCTTCCGAGCCGCGTGGGACTGTTTCAGGAAACGTTTGAGGGCCCGTCAATGGTGGAAGAACTCAAGAAACTCCGGCAGCATCTTCTGACGGGTGTCTCGTTCGCGATTCCGTTCATCGCGTGCGGGGGCATCCTGATCGCGCTGTCGCTGGCGTTTGCGCCGATGACGGCGACGGGCCCGAATATGGACGGCATCGAGCCCGCGTGGCTTCAGAACTTTCTGAAACTGACTCTGACAATTGGCGTGGCCTCGTTCACGCTCATGCTGCCCGTGCTAGCCGGATACATCTCGTACTCGATCGCGGGCAAGCCGGGCTTGGTTGCGGGCATGATCGGGGGATATCTGTCCGGCCACGTGGCGGATGTTCCGAAGATCGTGGAGAAGACGACGGTCGATGGAGCGATGGTCAAGATCAGCGAGATGCTGCCGGTGAGCGCCGGGTTTCTGGGCGCACTGGTCGCGGGACTGATCGCGGGGTATCTGGTGCAGGGGCTCAAGAAGATCCCGACGCACAAGCTGATCAAGCCGATCATGCCGATTCTGATTATTCCCGTGGTCTCGTCGGTGATCGTGGGTGCGCTCATGCTGCTTGTGGTCGGACCGCCAATCGCCGGCGCGCTGAGCGAACTCAACACATGGCTGTTGAGCATGAAGACCGGCAATCAAGTTGTGCTGGCCATGATTCTCGGAGCGATGATCGCCTTCGACATGGGTGGGCCGGTGAACAAGGCCGCGTTCTTCTTCGCTTCCGGGCTGATCGCACAGGGCAACTACACATTGATGGGGCCGGTGGCCGCGGCCATCTGCGTGCCGCCGCTGGGGCTTGGGCTGGCGACCATCATCGGGCGGAAGCTGTGGAACACGGAGCAGAAGGAGTCCGGATACGCCGCACTGGGCATGGGCACGATCGGCATCACCGAGGGCGCGATTCCCTTCGCTGCGGGAGATCCGCTGCGGGTGATCCCGAGCATCATGGTGGGCGCGATGACGGCCAGCACGATCGCGATGCTCGGCAACTGCGGCGACCGCGCCCCGCACGGCGGGCTGATCGTTCTGCCGGTGGTGGACAATCGGGTGATGTACGTCGTCGCGATCGCTGCCGGAATGGTGGTGACGGCGGTGTGCATCAATACACTCAAGACAGTGTGGAAACCGGCGGGGGAGGCGGAGGGGGCGAAGTAGAAGACGGCATCGAGGCAAGAGGCATCAAGGCACGAGGCATCAAGGCACGAGGCATCAAGGCACGAGGCAGGAAATACCAATGAAGATTGTTGCGATCACGGCGTGTCCCACAGGCATCGCCCACACATACATGGCGGCGGAAATGCTCGAGAAAACGGCGAAGGCCGCCGGGCACACCATCAAGGCCGAGACCCAGGGCGCGATGGGAATTGAGAACGAACTCACCAAAGCGGACATCAAAGATGCGGATGTGGTGATCTTCGCCGTGGACATCGAGGTCGAGAAGAAGGAACGCTTCGACGGGAAGAAGATCGTGCAGGTTGGGGTTGCAGAGGCGATCAAGAACCCCAAGGGCGTGCTGGCGAAGGCGGGGGCGTAAGAAAAATGGGAAGTGGGAACTCGGAAATGGAAAGTTGAGAATCGCGGGTGACTGAACCATACTTCCGATCTCCCCCTTCCGAGTTCTCACTTCACCATGGCCACTTTTCGATTCGTCTGTGAGCTTCCCACCGGCCTGCACGCCCGCCCCGCGAGCGTGCTGGCAGAAGCCGCGCGGCTCTTCCACGCCACCGCGACCATCACCAACATGGCGACCGGCGCGAGCGCGGACCTGCTCAGCGTGCTCTCGATCATCGGCCTTGATGTGCAGCGCGGCCATGAGGCCGAGGTGATGGCAACCGGGGCGGACGCGGATGCCCTGATCGAGCGCGTGCGGGCGATCGTGGCGGAGCGGTTCGGGGAAACCGAATCCGAGCCGGTGAGCGCGATCGATGAGCTGTTTGTGCCGCGCGTGCCGGTGCCGCTGCGGAAGGCGGGAGCGCAGACGATTGCGGGAACGCCGGTCTGCCCGGGCGTGGGCCAAGGCGTGGTGGTGATGGTGGGCGGGAACGCGCTGCCGGATGATGTGGCCTGCGAGGGCATGGACATCGGCACACAGACGCAGGAACTGGCGCGGGTCGATCGTGCGATCCGGGCGGTGCGCGAGGGGATCGAGCGGGAACTCAAGGGCGCGCGCCACGGGCCGGAGCGGGAGATTCTCGGTGCCCACCTGGGGATCATCATCGATCCCGCGCTCGCCCAGAGCATGGCCACGTTCGTGGGCGAGGGAGTCGGCGCGCCGCGTGCGG
>JBKJOD010000067.1:0-14092 GCA_046593245.1 Phycisphaerales bacterium | reverse complement strand
TCGTGCGGCGCTGGCAGATTCAGGAGTTTGAGATCACCGTCAATGCGACCCTTGCGGTTGAGCCAGAACGAGCGGCGGGTGGTGAGAGGGGCGAAGCCCTTGAGTTCCTGCGTGACCATTCGGTTGAGGAACTCGATCCGGTCCGGACCGGTGAGCGCGAGGGTGGCGCGGTGGGGCTCGTCGAAGACGGCCGCGTGGGTGCGGATCGCAGCGTATTCGATCTGCACGGGGTCAAAGGCCTCGACGAGCAGAATGGTGGAATCGGGCGTGGAGACGCTTCCGTAGGGGGAGAGGAGAGCATCGCCGGTGCGGTGCAGATCGAGGAGTGGGGTGCGTCGTGACACGGGAAGAGGATAGGAAAGGGGGGGTGCAGCGCGGCGGGAAAGACAGAGATTCGTGGGTTGAAACAGTTTGGTCCGGGCTTGTCGCCGTCAGAGGCGGCCGTATCATCGCCCCTTCCGATTTCTCCGCTCATGTTTCACCGCTCATGGGAGTTTGTATGGCAACGCCGAACGTCAACGTCGAGCTGCTCAAGCGTCTGTGCGAAACCCCAGGCATCCCGGGGCGCGAGGAGCGCGTGCGTGCGCTGATCGAGAAGGAGACCAAGGGGCTCTTTGACGAGGTGCGGACGGACAACATGGGGAACCTGATCTGCAAAAGATCTGGCAAGGGCAAGGGCAAGGCCACCAAGGTCCTTTTCCTCTGCCACATGGATGAGATCGGTTTCTATGTGAAGGGGATCGACGATCAGGGCTTCCTGCGGCTGAACGCGGCGGGTGGGTTTGATACACGCAACCTGTTCTCGCGGCGCGTCACGGTCTGCACAGATGGCGGGGATCTGACGGGCGTGATGAACCCCGGCGGGCGGCCGGTGCATATCGCAAGCGAAGAGGACAAGAAGAAGATTCCGGAGGTCAAGGAGTTTTTCGTCGATCTGGGCATGAAGCCGGACAAGGTGAAGAAGCAGGTCAAGGTCGGCGACTACGTGGTGATGAACGAGCCGGCGATGGTCGCGGGTGACAAGTTCGTTTCCAAGGCGTGCGACAACCGGGTGGCGTGCTGGCTGGGGATCGAGTCGGTGCGTGCGATTGTGCAGAACAAGAGTGCGATGGCGTGCGATCTGTACGTGGTGTTCACGGTGCAGGAAGAGGTCGGACTGCGCGGCGCTCACACGGCGAGCTTCGGCGTGGAGCCGGACATTGCGATCGGCATTGATGTCACCCTGAGCTGCGATACACCGGGCGTTCCCGCGGATGAGATGATCACCAAGCAGGGGGCGGGCGTCGGGCTGCACATCATGGACTCATCGTTCATCGCCGATTACCGGCTCATCAACGAGTTGGAAGCCGTGGCGAAGAAGAATCGCATCCCGCATCAGCGGACGATTCTCGCACGCGGCGGCCAGGACGGCGCAGCTGGCCAGCAGGCCCGCACCGGTGCTCGCGCGGCGGGCATCGTTGTCGGCACTCGATACATCCACACCGTGACGGAGATGATTGATCTGGTGGATCTGGCAGCGGCTCGGGACTTACTTGCGGCGTGGGCCGTGACCGTCAAGTAACGTTGACGCGCGATCAGGTCTTTTTCTTGGGCCACTGGATGCCCGCCGCCTCACGAAGTTTCTTCGACTTGCTGCCGTAGATGGCCGCGGGGATGAGCATCCCGAGCATGAAGAGAACGCCGATGATGGTGACGACCAGCATCGCGTTCTCAATGGTCTTTTCGGATGCCCGGCTGAGGCCGAGAAAGATGCCCACGGCGATAAAGGCAAATATCTGAACGATCAGCACGCCCCATGAGGCGATCAGCAGCCAGATTGTCGATGCTTTTTCCGTTGATCGCCAGGCCGCGAACGCGGCTGGCTCGATCTCGGGATAGTCTGCGGCTTTGCACTTGAGGAGCCGCGGCAGGCGGACCAGGGCGATGACACCGAGCACAAGCAGAATGATTTGCAGCATGGCGAGTTCCAGATACGGGGCGGCGGCGCGACTCGCAAAAGTCTACTGAATTTGTTGGGAGTTTGCACAAAGGTGCCGTGCGCAGAAAAACCGCGAAGAGCAGGAACTCCTCGCGGTCGTTGTAGTTTCAGTTATTCGATTGGATTCTGGCTCGGAGAGCCGGACTCCTAGGGAGCAGAACAAGCCATGCTTAGTGCTTGGGCGTTTCCTCGACCTTTTTCTCAGTGGTCGTGGTGGTCTTTACCGTCTTGTCAGGCGTCTCGACGGTCTTCGTGGTGGTGCTCTTGTTCTGCGAGACGGTGTTGTCACAGGCGGAGAGCAGAGCTGGGATAGCCGCCACGGATGCGCCGAAGGCAACCATGATGCCGATTCGACGGATGTGGCCACCGAGAGAGAGGGGGGTGCGTTTAAACATGTTTGATACTCCTTGCACGAGCGGTGTTGCGGACTTACTTGTGCAGAGAGCAGGCGACTCTTGGTCGGCGTGCGTCTGAACTCTGGGTGAATTCGGGCTCAGGAGCAGGCAGAAGCTTCTACTTCCGCCGGGTGAGATCAAAGTTTGTTCCAGAGCCAAGTGAGCCGTTCTCATAGGTGCGCCATTCCTCGCGGATGTGGTCGGCATCCTTGAAGATGATCGTGAGCTGGGCCATGTACGGCTGGTCGGCCGCGGTGCGGTTGGTGACGCCGTCAGACTTGAGTTCGATGCGGTCCGGGGCGGAGCCGGTGGCCGCGGCTCGAAGATGGGGCTGATTGCCCATCGCGCAGTAGTGGACCATAACCATGGATGGGCCGTCCATGTGATACATGTTCGTCATCTCGTGTGGCGAGCCGGGGAGCATGATCTGGCGGACGACCGACCCGCTCGAGGAGACGGAATAGACCGAGGAGACGTGTGCCTCGCCTTTTTCGTCGGTGCTTTCCCATGTGCCCGCGAGAGATTTGACGCGGTCGATCAGCGCGGCCTTCTGCGCGACGGTTGCCTTCGCTACAACCGGCCCGGGCGCGAACTCGGCACTGGAAGTGGTGCTGGTACGCGAGCACGCGGCAGAGCCGAGAAGGGCGGCCACGGTGAACGATGCGAAAGTGGTGCGGGCGGTCGGCGACATGCTGAATCTCCTGTGAGTTCAAGCAGCGTATCGGAAGACCGGGGAGAAACGCAAGTTCTGTATGGATCAGCCCGTTGTTTGCACGGCTTGTGTGGCCCGTTCGGCCTCGCGGTCGCGCTTCCAGAGGTGGATGAGCAGCATCACGATACCGATGAGCAGGAAGAGGTCCGCGAGGTTGCTGACATAAGGCCAGACTTCCTGATTGCCCATGATCGTGCGGCCGCCGGGCCAGAGCAGACCGGGGAGCGGGTGGATGAAGTCGCGTACACAGCCGAAGACGAGCCGGTCGTAGAGATTGCCGAGTCCGCCGCCGATGAGCAGGCCGATGGCGGCGTGTGCGAAATGGTCACGCGGGCTGGTCCACTTGGCGAACATCGCCAGACCGAAGACGAGGGCAAGGACGGTGAACCCGATGAAGAACCCCCGCTGGCCCGGACCGATGCCGAAGACCGCGCCCGGGTTCAGCACGAGTTGAAAATCCAGCAGCGAATGCACAATCGAGACCGGCGCGTGACGGGGGATAATGCCTGCTTCGGGCTGGCTGATCATGCGCGGGCCAAGCGTGGGATCGGTGCTGACGCGGACGACATCAGAGCGCTGCACGATGACTGGCAGAGCCGCAACGCGAGCGAAGGCGAGTTCCTTGCTGCCCAGATCAACGACGATGGAGAGCATGCAGGCAAGGACCATCCAGACCCACGCGGCGCGGGATCGCCACGCGGAAAGGGGAGCGTGGGTGTGCGAGGCGTCCGTGCTCATGGGTTGCTTGCGGCGTGCGTGAGGTGGAGAGAAGGGATGAGATCAGTCGTCGTCGCCGCCGCCGGATGAGCGGCCGCCGCCAGCGGAGCGGGCGGTGATGACGAACGGAACTTTTTCCATCTCGCGAGCGGCCTCAATGGAGTACTTGGCCCAGGGCACTTCGGCGAGCCGGTCAGCGCTGATGCGTTTGCCGGTGCGAAGGCAGACGCCGAAGGAGCCGTCGTCGATCCGCTTGAGGGCTTCCTCGATCTCCTTGATGAGATTGCGATCTACTTGTGCCAGATCGAGGGAGAGCGACTGGTCGCACGCATCGGAGCCCTGCTCGGCCATGTGTTGCGGGAGGTTCGACAGCGAGCCGGAGCTCTGGCGGAGGGCTTCATCTTCCATGTTGGCGACATCACCGACCAGTTCGTTGCGCTTGGCGAGGAGGATCTCGCGGTAGCGGTCAAGCTCCTTGCGCGGCAGGCGGGCCTTCGGATCGGCCTTGAACTCCTTGATGATGGAGACGCCGGGAATGCCGGTGGAAGGCGGGGCCTTCGGGCCGGACTGGATGAGCGGCTTCCAGCGGTTGCCGGGCTTGATGAGCGGCTCGGCGGTGGGCATTTCGAGCTTGCGCGGCTTGGGCTTGCGAATCGGGCGATTGGAGACGATGGTGATTCCTTTGGGCGGAACTTTGCCGCCAGCAGCCGCGGCAGCGTTCGCAGCGGCGGGAGGCGGAGTGGTGGCAGCTTTGGCAGCGGGTGCAGACGCTTTCGCGGCCGGCTTTGCGGGAGCGGACTTCGCGGGAGGAGCTTTTGCCGCGGGGGTCTTCGCGGGCGGCGACTTCGCGGCGGGCTTGGGAGCTGGCTTCTCGGATGATTTGGCGACGGGCTTCCCGGCCGGCTTGGCCGCGGGTTTGGCGGCGGGTTTTGCCGGGGCTGGCTTCTTCGGCGCGGGCTTAGCAGCGGACTTGGACTTGCTGGGGGCGGACTTGCCGGACTTCGCCATGCTCACAATCCTCTCTGCTCGCGCATCGTGCGCGGCACACAAGCGGTACGCAGTCCCGAACAGGGCGCGTACCCAAAAGGCGGAGAGTATACGGATAGGTGGGGGGACCGTCAACGCGGCAACGCGCGATGCGCGGATCGTGCATGATCGAAGGGGAATGCACGCGAAATCGGGGCGCAACCGACAGGTTGATGAGCAGATTAGGTTGCCGCTGTCTCGGTGAAAGATCCGAGTTTGCGGAATCGCTGATAGCGAGTGCTGGTGAGCGTTGAAGCGTCTTGGGCTTTGAGCTTGGTGATTTCCTGCAGGAGCCAGCGCTCGATGTTGGCCGCGGTGGTCTTGGGATCGCGGTGTGCGCCGCCGAGGGGCTCGGGAACGATGGCGTCGATGATGCCCAGTTCCAGATTGTCCTTCGCGGTGAGCTTGAGCGCGTTCGCGGCGGCGTTGTTGGTCTGCTCGTTGGCGGTTTTCCAGAGGATCGCGGCGCAGCCCTCGGGGCTGATGACCGAGTACCAGGCGTTCTGCAGCATCGCGACCTGATCGGCGACGGCGATGCCCAGCGCGCCGCCGGAGCCACCCTCGCCGATGACGATGCTGACGATCGGCGTCTTGATGCGCGACATCTCGCGCAGATTGACGGCGATGGCTTCGGCCTGGCCGCGTGCTTCGGCGCCGAGGCCGGGATATGCGCCGGGCGTATCGACGAACGTGATGATCGGCAGCCCGAACTTCTCGGCCATCTTCATCTTCGCGAGTGCCTTGCGATATCCCTCGGGATGGGCGCAGCCGAAGTGGCAGGCGATCTTCTCCTGCGTGGTGCGGCCCTTCTGGTGGCCGACGATGAGGCACTTCATACCGCCCTGCCCGAGCCGCGCGAAGCCGACGACCATCGCCGGATCATCTCCGAAGCGGCGATCGCCGTGCAACTCGGTGAAGTCCTTGAAGATCATGTCGATGTAGTCGCGCGTCTGCGGCCGCTTGGGGTGGCGGGCGACGCGGACGGTGTCCCACGGCGAGAGCTTGGTGTAGACATCCGCGAGCTTGGCGGCGCGCTGCGATTCGAGTTCCGCGATGTCGCGCTGGACATCGGCGGGATTGGAAGAGATCGCCGCGCCGCTCTCGTCGGTCTCGCCAGCGGTCTCCGGCCCGATCACCTCATCGCCCTCGAACGCGGGCGACATGCCGACATCCGCGGCGGTGGTGGGGGAGGTGGAGAGGGGCGAAGCCGTCGCCGGCGCGGCCAGCTTCTTCAGCCGCTCCTGCAACGCGGCGATGCGTTTTTCCAGTTCCACGACGGGCTTCTCAAACTCGAGTTGGTAGAAGGCGGGCATGGGGAGAGGATATGTCTGATGGGGGATGTGGGATGTGACGGGCGTACAGCCGCGGTCGTTCCAATGATCGTGCATGGCCAAGCACGCGCTCCTTGCGATCATCGGCGGCGGGAACATGGGGCGGGCGATCATTCTGGGGGCGCTAGATGCGAAGCTGATGGCGCCGGGGGAGATCGTGGTGTGCGAGCCGGACTCGGCGAAGCGCGACGGGATGCGCGGGTGGGGCGTGCAGGTGGTAGCGGAGTGCGGCGAGGCGATGGCGCGGCTGCTGCCGGTGCCGGGCGCGCTGGCTGATATCAAGGAGTCGTATGGGCTGGCCGCGTGCGGCGGGCAGGTGCTGCTGGCGGTGAAGCCGCAGATGCTGGGGGAGGTCGGAGAGCAGTTGCGGCCGCATTTGCAGGCGATGCCGCGCGTGGTGATATCGATTCTGGCGGGGATGCCGACGGCGAAGATTGCTCAGGCACTCTCGGGCGGAACTGGTGCGGATGGGAGTGGCGGGTGCCGTGGTGGAGCCGCTTTGGGCTCCGCCACGCAGGGCGCGCCGGACGTGGCGGACGCAAAGCCGTCCACCACGGCACCCCATGTGTGCCCGGTGATCCGCGTGATGCCCAACACGCCAGCGCGGCTGCGGAAGTCGATGACGGCGATCTCGTATGGAGCAGGGGCGAACGCGGCGCATGGGTCGCTCGCGTATGACCTGTTCGCGAGCATCGGCGAGGTCGTGAAGATCGACGAGTCGCTGATGGACGGCTTCACTGCGCTCAGCGGCAGCGGCCCGGCGTATGTCTTCTATCTCGCCGAGGCGATGATGCGGGCGGCCCAGGAGGTCGGGTTCGATCGGATCACGGCCGACCGGGTCGTGCGGCAGACGATTGCGGGCGCGGCGGGCCTGCTGATGGACTCGCACGAACCGCCCGAAGCCCTGCGGGCCGCGGTGACCAGCAAGGGGGGCACCACCGAGGCGGCGGTGGGGGAACTTGATCGTTCGAAGGCCATGGAGGCGGTGGTGCGGGCGATCGTGGCGGGACGGGATCGGGGGCGGGAACTCGCTGGATAGTTGCGTTGGGTGGCCCATTGAGCGTACATTCGCGGCATGATCTATCGCTGCATTGTCGTCGCAGGGCTCGCCACGTCTCTGGCCGGGTGCTCTTTCAACTCCTCGAACCGGCCGGATGCGGTTGGCGATGCGTACTTGAAGGCCACATTTGCGGCCGATCCCGGTGCGGGAACCGCAGCGGGGTTGCACGAGTACGACGGGCGGGCGATTGATCTTTCGAGTCGGGCGATTCAATCGCATCGAGCGGAGTTGATCTTGCTGCGATCACGCGTTCAGGGGGTGATCAATGATGCAACAACGCCGACGGAGGCGAAGCTCCGAATGCGTGCCCTTGCGGCTGCGATCGATTCGGAACTCTGGAAGATTGACTCGTTCCGCGCGTACACGCGGAATCCGATGGTGTATGCGGGCGCGATCGATGCGAGCATCTACGCCAAGCGCGACTTCGCGCCCAAGGCCGAGCGATTGAAGTCGGCAATCGGCGTCCTCAAGGGATCGGCGGGCGTCGTTGCGGCAGCGAAGGCGAATCTGGATGCGGTGCTGCCGAAGGTGTATATCGAGACGGCGATCAAAATCGCCGAGGGGCAGGCGGAGTTTGCCGAGGGCGATCTGGTGAAGGGGTTTGCCGATGTGCCGGATGCGGGATTGCAGGCGCAGTTAAAACAGGCGGCGACCGAAGCGGCGGCGGGGATGCGCGGATATGCGGCGTGGTTGAAGAACGATAAGCTGCCGACGGCAAAGCAGGACTTCGCGATCGGACGCAAATCGTTCGCGGCGATGCTGCGAGATCAGGAACTCATCACGCAGACGCCTGAGGAGATTCTGGCGATCGGGCTGAAGGAACTGGCTCGGAAGAAAGCGGCGTTCGAGCAAGCGGCGCGGGAGATTGATGCGACCAAGTCGCCGCTGGCCGTCTGGGAGCAAGTGCAGCACGACCACCCGACGCCGCAGACGCTGATCTCGGATACCAAGTCGCACCTCGCCGAGATCCGCAAGTTTCTGGTGGACAAGGAAATCATCCGCTTCCCGACGAATCAGGAAGTGATCGTGGATGAAACGCCTGCGTTCCTGCGTGCGACGAGTTTCGCATCGATGGATTCGCCCGGAGTCTTCGAGACCAGGGCGACGGAAGCGTTCTACTACGTCACGCCGCCGGAGACGAGCTGGGACGCGGCGAAGACGGAAGAGTGGATGACGGCGTTCAACTACTACACGACGGATGTCGTCTCCATCCACGAGGCATTGCCCGGGCACTTCGTGCAGGCGCTGCATCTGAAGGCGTCCGATGTGGATGGCGCACCGCGATACGTCGGCAGTTACGCGTTCATTGAGGGATGGGCCCACTATTGTGAGCAGATGGCAATCGACGAGGGCTTTCCGCCCGCGTCATTGGCGCGCGATCCGAAAGCCGGCGCAAAGTACCGCATGGCGCAGGCGAGCGAAGCACTGCTGCGAGTGTGTCGGCTGGTGGCCGCGATCCGCATGCACTGTCAGGGGCAGACACTCGACGAGGCGACCAAGTTCTTCACCGAAAACTGCTATTACCCAGAGCAGCCCGCGCGGGCGGAAGCCGAGCGCGGCAGCTACGACCCGGGATACTGCCTGTACACGGTCGGCAAGTTGCAGGTATTCACATTGCGCGAGGACTGGCGGAAGCAGGAAGGGGCCGCGTACTCGCTCAAGCGATTCCACGATGAGGTGCTTCGGCACGGCCAGCCGCCCGTGCGGCTGCTGCGCGAGCGGATGCTGAAGAACGCAGCACTGTGGGAGCGCACGCTCGGCGAATGAGCGTGCAGCGCGAACGGCGGGTTCTTACCAGAGGTGCTCGTTCACACCGGTGGTGGTGGAGTTGAGCCAGAACCTGCCCGCGGTGGCATCGTAGTTGTAGCCGTTGGCACCGCTGACAGGGGGCGTGGCCGCCCAGGTGGCCGCGGCGATGACTGCGCTGTTGTTGTAAGGATTGGGGGCAAGATCCTCGGCCATGACGGTGCCGCGGGTTTGCAGCTGCACCAGGGTCGGATACGCCTGTGCCCCCGAAAGGTTTGACGCGGCGCAGTAGTTGGCGATCGCGCTGCGGACATTGCCGAGCACGCCCTTGGCCGCGGCGGCTTTTGCGTTGGTGGTGTAGTCGATGTACTTCGGAATCGCCACGCCCGAGAGGATCGCCAGCACAACGATGATGACGATCAGCTCAACGAGGGTGAATGCGGAGCGACGAGTGGTGGGTGTAGGGTGCATGACTTGAGAATCGGCATGGAAACACCTGTTCTTGATGCGGCATCCGGGTCGAGTTGCAGACGATGCGGGCTGTATCGATTCGCCCCGCAAACGAGGGGGGCGGGAAGGGTGGCCTCTCGGTGCGTTGCACCGGACCTGCAGACATACCCCGCCGGCCGGGCGGCACGCGGATATGCCGCCCATTGCTTTGGGCGCGCAAGCGCTCGCTCAACTCACTTAAATCGTCTCGATCTCTTTGCTCTTGCTGGCAACCAGGTCGTCCGTTTCCTTCTCGTACTTCTTGAGTAGGTCCTGAATCTCCTCGTGGAGCTGCTTCACGTCATCCTCGGAGACCTTGAGCTTGGGGTTGGCCTTGAGCGCATCGGCGTTTTTGTTGCCATCGCGGCGGGCGTTGCGGAGCTGGACTTTGGTCTCCTCGGCGACTTTCTTGGCGTGGGAGACAAGCTGTTTGCGGCGGTCGCCGGTGAGCGAGGGCAGATTGATTCGGATCTGCTTGCCCTCGGGCATTGGGTTCAGCCCCAGCCCCGCGGCCTCGATGCCCTTCTTGATCGCCTGGATGCTCCCTGCGTCGAAGGGTTTGACGAGCAGCTGCGTCGGCTCGGGGACGCTGATGGCGGCGATGTTCTTGAGGTCCTGCATGTCGCCGTAATAGTCCACCTTGACGAACTCGATGATCGCCGGTGAGGCGCGGCCGGTGCGCATGCCCTTGAACTCCTTCTTCAGGTGGTCAATGGCCTTGGTCATGGTCTCTTCGGTTTCGAGCAGAATCGTGTCGGCATCCATAGTCGGGGAGTGTAGGAATGTGGGATGTGGGATGTCGGATGTCGGATGTGCGGCGCGAAAAGAAGAGCGGCCCCGGTCCAGTGGACCGGGGCCGCCAGTTTCTGCTTTGATGTGCCATGTGGCCATGTGCCATGTGGCCATGCGGCCATGTGCCATGTCCTTACGCCGCGACGCGGAAGGGAACCTTCTCGGTGGTCGCGGTGAACATGCCGCCGCCGCCCGCGTTGCCGAACTGCAGCGTGAACATGAGCGAGGCGGGGCCGGTGAGCTGGCCGCGGATGCCGCGGATCTGGTAGCTCACGCCACCTTCGACGCCCGCGGGGATGCTCTCATCGGTGAAGGAGCGGCCGCCGACGAGGCCGACCTGGTTGAACGGCCCGGTCGCGCCATCGCGGCGCGTGATGCTGTAGACGACGTTGCCGCCGGGCGGGTTCACGCACTTCCACTTGAGGGTGATGTTGCCATCGGTGTCCAGCGTGGCGGTCATGTCGGTGGGCTGGCCCGGGGGCTGGCTGGGGGTGCGCGGCGAGGTCGGGTCCAGCTGGGCGGCGGCGAAGACGACGGTCGGGTCCGTGGCGGCCTCGGCGAAGCTGACGATGGTGCGGACGAGGTTGCCGATCATGGTGCGCAGGGCCTTGACCTTGGTGTTGGCCGTCAGCGTCGCGGCCTTGGCGGCATCCTTCGCGGCCGACTGCGCGGCCAGAGCGACCTGCGCTTCACCGACGGCTGCCTTGAGCTTGGTCACATCCCCGGTGCTGATGCCCAGACTTGTTGGCGATGGGGTCCAGGTCGTGGCGTGTTCGGCACAGAAGTTGACGAGGTCTTGAACGTTCTTGGGGACTCGAGGCATGGGAAAGCTCCTGATCTGCGAATGGAGGAAAAAAACCGACGACCCTCGGGAATCGGCCCGGGATGCGGCGCCCTCAAAGGGTCTTTCCCAGAAATGTCGCAGATTCCGGACAGCCCAGATGGCGCAGACGGAACAGTTTTCCGTATGGGGGCTGGTTTCGACGTGAAGAAAGGACTACCGGGTCGCCGGACCACAAGAACCACCGAGCCGTGCCACCGACCACGGCTCGAAGCGGTCGGTGCGCTTTTATTGATGGAACTCAAAGCAACGATCGCCCAAAGTTGCGGCCGGTGGTACGGGTTGATTGGTTCAACCCGCCAACCGACAGGGCGCGATCCCCGGGTTCATCGCCGCAGGCACTTGGTATGATTCGTCTTTTCAATCACCAGCGGGCGGAGCCCACTTGAACGACTTTCGAGAGATCAAACTCAAACGCGGTGGCCTTGACCAGAGCTACCTCCCGCTGACCGGTATTCTGAGCCTGTTCCCGAAGGACTCGTTTGGCGGATCGCGCAAGGCTCAGCGGGGCGCCGAGCTCGTGCTTGAGGTGGAGGGGTTTTCAAAGGAAATACGAACAGACGTTCCAGCGGACGCGAAGACCGGAAGGCCGCGGCCAATGTTTCGGGATCGCGGTTGGGTCTCGAAGTTTGTCCGAAAGCACAACCTGAAGGACGGCGACACCGTTCGCATCGTCAAGCTGGCATCGCACCGGTTTCGAGTTGAACCAGGGCAGCAGCGCGAGTTTCGTGAAGCTCTCGGGTTCGTGGAGCCAGTAGCGCCGCCATCGAAGCGGAAGAGCAAAGGCTTTACGTTTATCGATCTGTTTGCTGGAATCGGCGGGCTGCGCATCGGGGTTGAGCGTGCCGGAGGCAGATGCATTTGGAGTTCCGAGTGGGACCCAAAGGCACAGGAGACATATGAGGCGTGGTTCGGTGAGCGGCCACACGGGGATATCACCAAAATTGATGCGGCATCGATCCCCGACCACGATCTCCTTTGTGGTGGATTCCCGTGTCAGCCTTTCTCGATCGCCGGAGTGTCCAAGAAGAACTCGCTCGGACGGGAACACGGCTTCAAGGACGCGGCACAGGGCACCCTCTTCTTTGATGTCGCTCGGATCATTGAGACCAAGCGCCCGAAGGCTTTGCTGCTTGAGAACGTAAAGAACTTGCAGCGCCACGACAAGGGGAACACCTGGAAAGTCGTCAAGGGCACGCTAGAGGACCTGAACTATTCGATCTTCTCGGAAGTCCTGAACGCGAAGCATTGGGTGCCGCAGAACCGGGAGCGGGTATTCATCGTCGGGTTCAACAAGGCTGTGTTTGGGACCATCGAACAATTCTCATTTCCGAAACTGCCACCGGGTCCGTTGCCGAAGTTTCGCGACATCCTGGACCGCAGTGTTCCTGAGAAGTACACGCTAACGGATCACCTGTGGAACTACTTGCAGCGGTACGCTGAAAAGCACCGGGCGGCGGGCAACGGATTCGGATTCGGATTGACCGACCTTGATGGAATCGCCCGCACACTGAGCGCACGCTACTACAAGGATGGGTCGGAAGTTCTCATTCCGCAGAAGGGGAAGAATCCTCGCCGGCTCACTCCCGGCGAGGCCCGGAGATTGATGGGCTTTCCGGACGACCTGCCGATTGTGGTCGCCGACACCCCAGCCTACAAACAGTTCGGCAACGCTGTGGTGCCTTTGGTTGCAGAGGCTGTGGCAAAGCAAGTGGCGGGAGTCCTGGCTTCAAAGCACTCAGGTCGAATCGGCTCCCGAGGTCTGGCATCTACTTCCTGAACGATGACTTGCAGACGTCCACTACCTCAAAACGTTGGTACAGGCTGGCAAGGTCCGTGAATTTCGCTCGGAACTGGCTCCGACGCTTTGTCGTCGGTGTCCCGGATGCAATCCCTTCAAGCTTGATCCCGGGGTCGTAGTAGATCAGTCCGGACGCGAGCGACTTTAGAAACAGCACGAAATCAGCCCCCTCGCCAAGGCTTACCTGAGAACCGTATTGGTATTCAATGCCCCCATTCGACCGCGTGATCGAAGGAACGAAGGCAGCGGCGCCATGCTTGCGTTTCCAATGATCCAGCAGATTTCGAAAGGCCCATCGAGCGGCCACTGTTCCTTTTGCGTCCAGCAGTTCCACCCCACCGTCCAAGTTCGTCATCGATCCCTTCTTGGAGTCGAACCCGTTGCATCGGAGTGTCAGCTTGGTTGAAATGTTCTCTTTGTCGCACGTGTAGATGCCGCCGAAGTTCATCCGATCTGCTCTGCCGCGTTTATCCAAATACCCGAAGCGGCGCACGAACTGCTCTACGCCGTCGTCCACGTAAACACCAGCAGTGGGTTCTGGTGTCATCAGCGTGACCCGCCCAGGTCTTGGCGATTCCAGCCGATTCACGGCGTGTTGCTTCACTTCCCAGCCAAGAAAATCCGGCTCGCTCGCGCTGTTCGCGGAAACGCCCAGCGCTGCTTCAAGTGTGTATCCACCGCAGTTCGAACCCCTGCAATCAACGAGTTTGCCCCCGCTCAGCCTTTTCGCGGGCAGCCATCCCCGACGGTGTATTGCGCAGAGGCGTCGGGCAAGCTCGACTTTCGTGCTCTTTCCGCTCATGAGGTTGATCGCGCGAAATACCCCGCGTGATTCCGACTCAGGCAGGCTTTGCACCTCCGCTCTGAGTGCTGTATTCGTGGCGGTAAGCATGCCCACAATCTGGGTATCGTTCCTTACCCCAAGGAAAAGGACGCGCGAAGTGAACGCGAGCCCGGCGTACGCTGTCAGTCCTTGACTCGGGGACCGTTTGCAGCCCCTGAGAAAACCGGACAGGCGAACTTCGGGATAGAGCGGTTTCAATCAATTCGTAGCGTGAGGCCGCAGTGGCAGAAGAAGGCGGCTGCGTCGCCGGGCGTGACGGCGTCGAGCACGCCCTGCATCGAGCTCCAGAGCGTGGCGACGGTTCGTGCGGCAAGGCTTCTGAGCCGCTGCTTGATCTTGCTGAACGACAGTTCGATCGGG
>JBKJOD010000066.1:0-3490 GCA_046593245.1 Phycisphaerales bacterium | reverse complement strand
GGGAATCTTGGCGGCTTTGTCCCAATAAAGGTCCATCGCGGCGAAGAACTTCTCCAGCACGGGGCGATACGTTGCCGGCTCGTTGCGTGCGGCGGCCACCAGTGCGGAGAACATCACTCCATTGCCCCACATGAACTCGGGATCACGATTCTCTAGCGACTGGGCGTACAGGCCGGTCTTCTGGTTGTAAAAGCACTTCTGGATGGACGCAGTCACCGTGCGTGCCGCATCTGAGAAAGAAATCGGTGGATCGGGTTTGGGCGCGAGCTGTGCCTTGGCGGAACTCGTGATCAAGACCAAGGCGATAGCGTACATCAGGATCTTTGCGAAAAGCATCCGACGATTGTAGTGGAGGCCGGAAGGGCACTGATGAAGGAATCTTATTCGGACGAGCAGGCAAGCGATGGAACGGGATTGCACAGAAGCCGCGATGGCACGTGGCGCGGCGTCGATGAACGTCGGGTGGTCAGACATGGTGCTCCGCAGAAGATACATTGTCCGTTTGGATGACCAAGGAGTGTTCCCCCGAACAAAGTGCACCGTTCATATCCAGCTTACCCGATGGGCTCGTTTCGTGCGGGGACAGTCCGGCGGCGGATACCCTGCTGATGCACCCCGCACATAGGTTGTTCTCGAAGGTTTCCCATGATTTCTGCTCTGGTCGATTTTCTCATCAACGGGGTCATCGGTGGGAACATCCTCGGCGTCCCGCTGGTCGCCATTGGCCTCGGGCCAGCCGCCGTGGCTGGGGGCACGACGCGATGACGCGGCGGCGCATTTCACCACGGCGCATTTTTTACACTCTCGAGCGTTTCCACTCCGATACCCTTTCTTGTGAACGAAACCCGGCCCACCAACCCAACTCCCGGCCCCGCGCTGATCATCAATGCGGGCACGCTTCCTGGCCTGCTCGCATGCTGGTCCGAGGGGGTGGTTCGCCCTGCGTCCGTCCATCGTGCACCGCAGGCGGGCACGGATGTGCCATCTGCCCCGATCGCGTGGTTTCCGCCGGATGAGCGTCCGGCGCGGGCACGCCGCAAGTATGCAGTGGAACGACAGGTGGAGCTTTGCTCGCTCGCGGGTTTCAGCGAGCGCGTGGTGATGCGGTTTGATCCTCCGGCCCACGCGGGCGTGCATGAGACGATCGCCAGCGGCGCGAAAGAGACGGCGATGTTGCTTTCGGCGGCGATCGAAGCGGCCTCGCTCGGGCTGTCGCGGGTACTCTGGCCGATTCATGCGGGCGCGGCACGCGAGGTTTCCGTCGATACGCTCGCGGACATCTGCGATCGGGCGTTGCTCATCGGGCAGCTGGTCGGCTTGGATGTCGTCCGAGCCAGCGGGGAGCAACAGGTCGGGCTGCGGATCGAAACCCCGTATGCCGACCTCATAGACGCGATGCTCATGGACTTGGCTTTGGACATGGATGTCCCGCTCAGCGCGGCGTGGTGGTGTATGAACGAGGATGCCCGGGCCTGCGGGCAGTGTGCGGGATGCATGCGTTGGCGTGAAGCGCTGGTGGCCGTCGATCCGACCGGACGGCTGGACATCCACGTGCTTGCGACATCACCCACGGACCTTGCGCCCATCGGCCCGCTCAAACAGGCGTAGGCCAAGCACGCACGATTTCATTCCAGTCCGTTCTTGGGCAGCGACCGATACATATTCGAACGCTGGCGATCGTGGCATTATCAGTGTCATCAGCGTGTGAGCAGGATGCTTTCAGCAAGGATGTGCGTTGTGAACAGGAACACAGTCGGGAGTGGTGGGAGCAGCGGCGGCGGATCGGGCTGGAGAGAGACCGGCCCCCATCCGCATGGTGGGGGGGCGGGCCGAGTCATCGTGCAGAAGTTCGGCGGCTCCAGCGTGGCGAACGCCGAGAAGATGCGGAAGTGTGCCGAGCGCGCCGAGGCCGCCGTCAAGCGCGGCGATCGCGTTGCCATCGTTGTTTCGGCGATGGGCGATACCACCGATGATCTCATTGCGCTCGCAAACACTGTTACCGGTACGCCCGACAAACGCGAGATGGATCAGCTCATGGCCACCGGCGAGCAGGTGAGCATCGCGCTCATGTCCATGACGCTCAAGGCGATGGGCATTCCCTCGGTCTCGCTCACCGGCCAGCAATGCGGCATGCACACCGATGAGCTGCACACCCGCGCTCGCATCCAGAGCGTGGACAAATCCCGCATTCTGGCCGAGCTCGCGCAGGGGCGCGTGCCCGTGGTCGCGGGGTTTCAGGGCGTGTCGCCCAATGGCGACGTGACGACTCTCGGCCGCGGCGGCTCGGATACCACCGCCGTTGCGCTCGCGGCCGCGATCGGCGCGGATGAGTGCGAGATCTACACGGATGTGGACGGCGTCTACACCACCGACCCGCGTATCGAGCCCAAGGCGCGGCCCCTCGCCCGCATTTCCTACGATGAGATGATGGAGGCGGCCAGCCAGGGTGCGAAAGTCATGCACCTGCGCTCGGTGGAGCTTGGCAAAAAGGCTAACGTTCCGATCCGCGTCCTGCATTCTCAGCGTCCGATCGATCATCCCAACCGCGGCACTCTTATTTGCAATGCATTGACCTCCTCCGGTGAGAAGATGGAAGACAGACAGGCAGTATCGATTGTGGCTCTGAAGAACGACCTCGGACGCGTGACGCTCGAGGACCTTCCGAATCGCCCCGGCATCCAGCGCGACATCTTCGAGAACATCGCTCGACATGGCATCAGCGTGGACGACATCATCCAGCACGAGATCGAGACCGGCATCCCCGGCTCAAGAGAGGCCGGCCACCCGGGGCAGCGCTGCAATATCGTCTTCACGCTGGACAAGGCCGACCTGCCGGACATCACGCCGATTATCGAGGGCGTCATCAAGTCCATCGGTCAGGGCCGCATGAAGATCGATCTCGGCCTGGTCAAGTGCTCCGCCATCGGCGTGGGCATGCAGAGCCAGCCCGGCGTCGCCGCGACCATGTTCCGGGCTCTGGCCGATGCGGGCATAACCATCGCGAACATCACCACTAGCGAGATCAAAATCTCCTGCATTCTCCCCGAGGCAGATGGTGCCAAGGCCGTCCGAGTGGTGCATGATGCGTTCGGGCTGGGCCGCGAGACGCACTAAGGCAGGCAATACAAAGACGAGCCAGCGATGAACGCGGATGGACACGGGTCAAGACAGAATCTTGTTCTGATCCGTGTCTATCCCCGCCGCCGCGCTCGAACCGGCCCATGCCGAAAGTGTTCCTACTCCCGCACCGGCCTCACGCCGGATGCCGTCTGTCCTGAGTGCGGCGCGCCCGCACCATCAGCCGCGGATCAACCTAGAGCGGTTTCAATCAATTCGTAGCGTGAGGCCGCAGTGGCAGAAGAAGGCGGCTGCATCGCCGGGCGTGACGGCGTCGAGCACGCCCTGCATCGAGCTCCAGAGCGTGGCGACGGTTCGTGCGGCAAGGCTTCTGAGCCGCTGCTTGATCTTGCTGAACGACAGTTCGATCGGG
>JBKJOD010000434.1:0-14013 GCA_046593245.1 Phycisphaerales bacterium | reverse complement strand
GAGGAAGTCGAAGATGTCTTGGACCGTGATGCCATTCACGCCGTTGAAGTCGGCACGGGGGTCGGCGGCGAACCACGCGGCGAGAAAGGCGAAGATGTCCGGTGGTGTGAGGCCGTCAATGCCGTTCCAATCGGCGGGGCAGGGAGTGCGAGATGCGGCGACCGTGGCGTACGCGCGCGTGCCGCCGTCGAGATCGGATCGTGCGCTGAGCGTGATCGCGGCATTCGGCGGGCCGGAGAGGGCCGGCGCGCGGACGGAGGCGGTGAGTGTGGTGGACGCGCCCGGAGAGAGCGGAAGAGTCTGGATCGGAGAAACAGTTGCGCTCCAGCAGGAGGCACTCGGAGCGCATGCCGGCTCGGAAGAGATCGTGAATGTGGCTGTGATTGGACCAGTGTTGGTGAGCGTGATCGTCACGAGGGCGTCGGCCCCGAGCGACGCCAGCGCCGGCTGAGCAGCAGGGAGCATCGTGATACCGGGAGTACTCGAAAGCGCGACGCTTGGGCCGCCCTGCGTTGGGGGTGGGGCACCGGGTCCCCAGACGGCCGACCAGCGTGACTGATCAGACTTGAGGTACAAATCGAAGAAGGCCGTGAGGAGGGCACGCGTGGAGGCGAGTTGGGCCGCGCGGGAAATGCTGCCCGAATCACAGAACAGAAATGTGGCATCGGTGAAGCCGCAATGGAACCCACCGGCAATGAGCGGGAGTTGCTTGGGAGAGGGCGCGGCGGCGAACATCATCTGGCCGTTGCCGGCGACGGGCACGATAGTGTCCGCGCTCCCGCAGATGAAGCGGACCGGGATGCGCAGGTTCGCGGCAGCGGCGATGGCAGATGGATTGGTCTCGGCCGCGGCCATGTTGGCAAGCGCCTTGACGCGCGGATCCACGGCGGCGGCAAGGATGCTTGCGCCACCGCCCATGGAATGTCCGGACATTCCCATCGCGGTGATGTTGATGTGTCCGAAGTAAGGAGACGAGGCGCGGACGTTCTCCTGCTCTAGGAATGTGAGCGAACGGGAGAGGTCGGAGGCGAAGTTGGAGTGGCTGGGAGAGATGCTCCCCTCGGAGTCGGACGCAATGACGACGTAGCCATGCGAGGCGAGGTGAGCGCAGGTGGTCTGATACTGTGAGACGGCCTGGAGAAAGCCATGCCCGAAGGAGATGGCGGGATACTGCCCGCCCGAGGGATCAAACGGGGCGTTGAGGGCCGCACTGGTCGCGGGATAGAACAGCCGCGCGGTGAAGGTGGTGCCGCTGGCGCGTGTCACAGTGACGGAAGTCCATCCGGCGGGCCAGGGGCCGGGATCGGAGAGGTCGGCATTGGCGCACGCGGCGCAGATGAGGATCAAGAGCGCGGCAACGACTGAGTGTGTGAATCGTTCGCGTGTGGGCGGGATATACATGGCGAAATCGTACGGAACGTCAATCGCCGGGGGAATCCGAGCAACGTGGGCGATCCAACCGGCTTAAGAGCGCACGAAATCGCATTGGCAACGCATTCCGAGCCGCGCAAAGGCACCTCGTGTTCACCCTCATAGTGAATATCTCAGGGACAACCTGCAAACCAAGCAGCGATGAACGCGAAGATGTCCTGCACATCCACGCCGTTGATGCCGTTGAAGTTGGCGGAGGGGCTTGACGCGAACCACGCGCTGAGGAACGCGAAGATGTCCGCGGCGTCAAGCGTGGCGCTGCAATCAAAGTCTGCGGCACAGGTCGGGTGCGAGGTCCAAGTGGCGAAATAGGAGGAGATTTGGCCGCCGGCGGTGGTGAACGGGCCGCCCGCGAAGATGTTTCCCGCGACGCTGCCGCTGAGGTTTCCGCCCGGGTGAACCGCGACGGCGTTCACGGCGGCGTTCATGCCGGTGGCGAGCGCGGACCAACCCGCGGGAGAGAACTTCCATCGCGCGATGCGGCTGGCAGGGAGGGCGCCCGCGGCGGTGAATGAGCCACCGACGATCAGATCACCGCCGAACTCGGGCGGGGCCAGCGCGAGCGCGTTGACCTGGAACTCAAGGCCCGCGCTCAGCGTCGACCATGTGTTGCCGGATGGATTCCACCGGGCGATGTTGTTGGCGGTCACACCACCGCCGCCGATCGGGAGCAGGAAGTCGCCCGCGACGATCACATCGCCGCCCGGGAGCGCGAGCAGCGCGTACACGCTGCCGCTGACACCGCTGCCGACGGCGGACCATGCGTGCGTGGTCTCGCTCCAGCGTGCGAGCGCATTGGCGGGGGTGCCACCGGCGGTGGAGAAAACACCACCCGCGAGCAGATCGCCACCGGGCAGGATCGCGAGCGCGAGCACGCTGCTGTTGGCCCCGGAGCCGAGCGGGGACCATGTTGAAGTCGAGGCGTTCCACCGCGCGACGTTGCTCGCGAGCGCGCCGCCGGCCGTGGAGAATGCGCCGGAGACGTACAGGTCGCCGCTGGGCAATGGCGAGATGGCGTTGACGCGCGCGAGTTGCGGCGGAGCGGTGATGCCCGCGCCGAGATTGGACCAGGTGCTGGTGGTGGTGCTCCATCGGGCGATGGCGTTGGCAGGGCCGCCGCCAGCGGTGGTGAACTCGCCGCCAAAGAAGATATCGCCGGAAGATGTTGAAGCAACGCAAAACACCGGGCCGTTCACACCGCTGGAGAGTGGTGTCCAAAAGTTGGTCGCGGGATGAAAGCGGGCGACGTTGCTTGCGGGGCCGGTACCGGCGCGGGTGAACGCCCCACCGGCAAAGACGTCGCCTCCTTGCGCGGCCGGAAGCGTGGCGATGGCGTTAATCGTTCCGTCCACGCCCTGACCTAGTACACCCCAACTCGTTGTGAGATGATCCATGCGAGCGACGCGGCTGGCCGCAAGCCCGCCCGCGCTGAGAAATCCGCCGCCGACGATGATGTCCTGGCTTCCACCACCACCACCGCCGGGACGGAGCGAGAGCGTGGTGACAGGCGCGGCGGTACCCGCGCTGATCGGGCTCCAGACGCCCGTGATGGAGTTGCACTTGGCGATGTTCAGCGCGGATAAGTTGCCCGCGAGCGTGAAGTTGCCGCCGACGACAAAGTCGCCTCCGGGGAGCACGAGGATCGAGTTGATGAGATGTGATGACCCGGTGATGCCCGCGCCATACGTGGACCAGATCTGAGTGGAGATCGACCATCGCGCGATACCCTGTGCCGCGCTCCCGCCCGCGGTGATGAACGGACCGCCTGCGAGAATGTCACCGTTTGGAAGCACGTCGATGGCGTTTGCGATTCCGCCCTGCAGACCTGTGCCAAGTGTGGTCCAGATTCCAGATGCGCTGCGCTTGGCAATTCCATTCGCACTGAAACCACCGGGGCCAAAGTTGCCACCGACGTAGATATCGCCGGACGGATGGATGAGCACGGAGGAGAGGCCGCGATTGCCCCCCGCGCCCAGCGACGACCATGTGTTCGTGGCGGCGGAGAATCGGGCGATGCCCGCAACGGTGATCCCGCCCGCGCTGGCAAAGTTTCCGACGGCGACGACATCACCAGTGGGCGAAACGGCGAGTGCATCCACCTCGCCACCTGTGAGCCCCGTGCCGAGGGTGCTCCAGATGTTGGTGGTCGGGTTGAATCGAACGATCGAGTTTGCGGGCAAGCCGTTGGCGGAGGTGAACATGCCGCCGATGACCAGATCGCCACTGGGGAGCGCGGCGATGGCGAAGACGCTGTTATTGGTTCCGAGCCCGATGTTCGACCAGGTGCCCGTGCTGGCACGCCAGCGGGCGATGTTCGCCGCGGGAACGCCTCCGGCGACCGTGAACGCGCCGCCCACGATGACATCACCTTCGGGGAGGACGACCGAGGCATAGACGGTGCCATTGGTGCCGGGGACGCTCTCGCCGGGGAGCCAGCGGGGGGTGCATTGGGCGTGGGCACCAGAACCGACGACAACCGACAAAATCACAACGCACGCACAGGCCAGAACACGATTGAACACGCTCGTGCGAAATAGCCCCTTACGAGATGTCGCAAGACTTGGATTCATATGGATAGGCCGAACTGAAAGTGAGCCGAACGTTCCTGATACGTCCCAAACCGGCCAGCCCTGCGCCGGCCTTGAGAACGAGGTGGGGCTTTGCCCCCCGCCAACGTCCCCCCTACCCTTGTCCCCCCACCCCCTTCCCGCGCGTGGAAAGGGGCATTCGCCCTAGAGGATCAGACCCCCCATGGCAACCACCGGCACTATTTCCCAAGTCATCGGCTCGACCTTCGACGCCCAGTTTCCCGAGGACAAGCTCCCGGGGATCTACAACGCCATTGAGATCAAGGCCAAGACGCCCTTTGGCGATCTGGATCTGATCGGCGAAGTCGCCAGCCACCTCGGCGGCGGCAAGGTTCGGGCCGTGGCCCTGGGCACGACCGACGGCCTCAGCCGCGGCATGACCTGCGTGGACACCGGGGCACCCGTCAGCGTCCCCGTCGGCGAGCCGGTGCTCGGTCGCGTCTTCAACCTGCTCGGCAAGGCGATTGACAAGAAGCCCGACCTGGTCGGCGGCAAGCGGATGCCCATTCACCGCCAGCCCCCGGAGTTCAGCGAGCTGAACCCCAACACGGAAA
Organism: Phycisphaerales bacterium; assembly: GCA_046593245.1. Classification (GTDB taxonomy): domain Bacteria; phylum Planctomycetota; class Phycisphaerae; order Phycisphaerales; family UBA1924; genus UBA4658. The sequence continues at coordinate 9,440 of JBKJOD010000434.1, read as the reverse complement.
TCCTCGAGACGGGCATCAAGGTCATCGATCTGCTGTGCCCCTTCGTCCGCGGCGGCAAGATCGGCCTGTTCGGCGGCGCCGGCGTCGGCAAGACCGTCATCATCCAGGAGATCATCGCCCGCGTGGCCCGTAACTTCGGCGGCTACTCCGTGTTCGCCGGCGTCGGCGAGCGCACCCGCGAGGGCAACGACCTCTGGCGTGAAATGGCCGAGGCCGAGTACATCGACTCCACCGGCAAGAAGTGCCACGTGCTGGACAAGGTCGCGATGGTGTTCGGGCAGATGAACGAGCCGCCGGGAGCGCGTCTCCGCGTCGCGCTCACCGCGCTGACCATGGCCGAGAACTTCCGCGATGAGTCGGGCAAAGAAACCCTGATGTTCGTGGACAACATCTTCCGCTTCACGCAGGCGGGCTCGGAAGTGTCCGCGCTGCTGGGGCGCATGCCCAGCGCGGTGGGCTATCAGCCGACGCTCTCCACGGAAATGGGCGAGCTTCAGGAACGCATCACCTCGACGAGCAAGGGCGCCATCACCTCGGTGCAGGCCATCTATGTGCCCGCCGACGATTACACCGACCCCGCGCCCGCGACGGCGTTCAGCCACCTGGATGCGTATGTCGCGCTGGCCCGCGGCATCGCCGAGAAGGGCATCTTCCCGGCCGTGGACCCGCTGACCTCCACATCCCGCATCCTGAGCGCCGACATCGTCGGCCAGCGCCACTACGCCGTGAGCCGTCGCGTGCAGATGATTCTGCAGCGGTACAAGGAACTCCAGGACATCATCGCCATCCTCGGCGTGGATGAGCTTTCCGAAGAGGACAAGAAGACCGTCAACCGCGCCCGCAAGATCGAGCGCTTCCTGTCCCAACCCTTCTACGTCGCCGAAGTCTTCACCGGCTTCCCCGGCGTCACCAGCTCGCTGGAGGCGACCATCGACTCCTTCGAGCGCCTCTGCAATGGCGAGGGCGATGATCTTCCCGAGGGCGCGTTCATGTACGTTGGTACGCTGGACGATGCCCGCAAGAAGGCAGAGAAGATGAAGGGGTGAGTGGGAAGTGACGGAGGGGGGAAGTGACAGAGTGACGAAGTAGAAGGCAGATCAATGAACCCCCGACGCGAGTTGGGGGTTTTTCATTGCCGAAGGGGCCGATGCGTACAATGTTGCATGGGAATCCCGCAAGTCACAGTCGCGGAGCGAAACCCCGCCAACCCTGACAAGTTCTGGGAGGGGTTGTTCCTCGTGGATACCGGCGCAGTGGACTGCCTGGTGCCCGCGAAGCATCTACACGAACTCGGACTTACCCCACGCAGCACCCGGAACTACGAACTGGCTGACGGAACGCCGATTTCATTCGGAGTCGCTACAGCCGAGGTCGAGTTTATGGGCGATCGCGTCGGTGTCTCAGTGATATTCGGCCCGGACGACGCCGAGCCGATTCTCGGTGTCACGGCGCTCGAGTCTGTCGGAATCGAAGTGGACCCACGCAATCAGCGGTTGAAACGGTTGCCGACTGTGAGATTGAAGGAACTGACACCGCGCTGCAAAAAATGAGCGCGACCGGTCCTTGGCCATTCAGGGGAGCGTGAATCTGGGCAACCCTGCGACCCGAATAGATCGCTGGTTTTCAGCCTCACATGCGGTATGCTGTGCTTGGCCCCCCGAGGCCCACCATCCCTATTCCGGAGCGAGCGAGAGATCAGCCAGGACGCGATCTCCATGCCATCACTTCGTAGCCGTATCGGAATGACCGCCATTGCCCTGACCGCCGCATGCGTTGGGGGCCACGCTCGCGCGGCCCTCGTCGGGACGACCGACGATTTTCAATCCGGAACCGTGAATGACTGGTACGGTGGCACCATTACTGCGAACGTTGGCAACGGTGTCGCTGGCGCGGCGGACCGATTCCTCACCGTGCAGACCAACGGCAACACAGCCGGCTCCGGCAGCCATCTGGCAGTTCACAACTCCGAAACGCGCTGGAACGGGAACTACATCACCGAAGGTGTGACCGGGTTCACCGTTGATCTGCGCAATATGGGGACATCGACGCTCACTATGCGACTGGTGCTCTTCGGGCTGGGCACGCGTTATACCTCCACGACCGGCATATCGCTTGCACCGGGCTCGGGGTGGCAGCACATCACGTTCCCGGTTTCGCAAAGCTCGCTCACGCGAGTGCTCGGCACCGGGGTGTATGGGGATGTGATCGGGAGCGTCAACCAGATCATGTTCCGACACGACGACGGCACGCCCTCATCCGGCGGCACCACGGTGAACGGAATGGTCGGAATTGATAACATCACAGCGATTCCGGCACCGGGCACGGGCGTGTTGCTGACCGCGGGCGTGTGTATGGGTACGCGGCGGCGACGTCCCGCGACGACCCGATAACCCGTTCGTCAGCGAAGGTGTCCGGTCTGTATCGTCTGGTTGATCCGTGCCGCGCACGACGCGCGGGGGCTTGGTGCCTGCGCGTCTTGTCAGGTCAACACGCAAGGTCCGAAGTCCGATCTTCGCGGCCATGGCGATCATCCCCAACTCACCGTCCTCCGGCAACTCCTCCAGCGCCCGCAATGCTCCCGAGCGGGACGGCCCGATCGGCACCGCGCCCGCGCCGCACCTGAACGCGGAAAAACCAAAGACCGAGTCGGGCATCAAGCTGCTCGAGCTGCTGAAGGCGGCCCACGAGAGCGATGCCTCCGACGTCCACCTCGTCACCGGGCATGTTCCGATGATGCGCGTCCACCAGGTCATGGTACCGATGGAGTATCCGGTGCTGACACCGGACCTGGTGCGCTCGTTCGTGGAACACATGGCCAGCAAGGAAGCGTTCGCCAAGTTTGAGCAGATCAAGGACAGCGACTTTTCGTACGCCGCGCCGGGGATGGCCCGCTACCGCGTGAACGCCCACATGCAGCGCGGCTGCGCCGGCATCGCGATGCGTTCGATCAAGACCAAGGTGCCGCCGCTGGCCGCACTGAACCTGCCGGAAGTCATCGCCCGTCTGACGTATCTGCCGCGTGGCCTGGTGCTCGTGACCGGCGACACCGGCTCGGGTAAGTCCACCACGCTGGCGGCGATGATCCAGGCGATGAACGAGCGCTATCGCAAGCACATCATCACGCTGGAAGACCCCGTTGAATATGCCTTCACCTCCAACCGCTGCTTGATCGAGCAGCGCGAACTGGGCGCGGACATGCCCAGCTTCGCCTCGGGCCTGAAGCACGCGCTGCGTCAGGACCCGGACATTGTGCTGGTGGGCGAAATGCGAGACTTGGAGACCACCGCGCTGGCGATCTCCGCCGCTGAAACGGGTCACCTCGTGCTCTCCACGCTGCACACTGTGAACGCCTCGCAGACGGTGGAACGCATCATCGATATGTATCCGGCCGGACAGCAGAACCAGATTCGATCCATGCTCGCCAACACGCTGCAGGCGGTGGTGAGCCAGACGCTGTTCAGCCGCATCGACAAGCCGGGCATGGTGCCCGCCGTTGAGGTGCTGCTCTGCACGCCCGCGGTCCGCAACCTGATCCGCGAGAATCGCAGCTTCGAGATCCCCAACGTCATCGAGACCAACCGTGCCCTGGGCATGTGCTCGCTGGACACCGCCATCGCCGAACTCTACTTCAACGGCATGGTCAGCCGCGAGGATGCCATCGCACAGGCAGCGTATCCGGACAAGCTGGAGCGGATGCTGGTGGCGTAAGACGGCCGGGTATCGGGTTTCGGGTTTCGGGTATCGGGTGCGAACCCGAGCCGAGGATTCGAGAGCCGAGCCCGATTCGTAGAACCCGAGACCCGAACCCCGATACCCGAAACCCGACTCCTATGCCCAACTATCGCTATCAAGTAAAGACCACCGCCGGCGACATGCAGGTCGGTGTGATCGCCTCTGACTCGGTGGCAACGGCCGCCAGCGTGCTGCGCAACCAGGGGCACCGCGTCGTGAGCGTCGCGCCGGTGCTGGCGGCGGGCTCGGCCGCGGGCTTCATGGCGAAACTAGCCGAGTTAAACGCGGGCAAACCGCGGCAACGCCACGTGCTGGAGTTCACCACGCAGTTGGCGGTCATGATCCGCGCCGGTATCAACCTTCGCGCCGCGCTGGATGGCATCGCGGACCAGACGGAGCATCCCTCGTTCAAGAAGATCATTCTGGGACTCAAGACGGATGTGGAGAGCGGCAAGCAGTTTTCTGAAGCACTGGCGCGCCACCCCAAACTCTTCGGACCGCTGTACATTAATATGACGCGGGCCTCGGAAATGTCCGGCTCGTTTGCAAAGATGCTGGACCGCATCTCGGGGTACATCGCGCAGGAGATCGACACACGCAAGATGGTGATCGGTGCGTCGATCTATCCCGGCGTCATCGGCACCATGGCCGTGAGCGTGACCATCTTCCTGCTGACCTTCGTGCTGCCCAAGTTCCGCGCTGTCTTCCAGGGCAAGGAAGAGGTTCTGCCGTGGGCGACCAAGTTCCTGATGGCTCTATCGGACTTCATGGTGGCGGACTGGTACTTCGTCGTCGGCGGCATCGTTCTGATCATCGGCTCGCTGGTCGCGATCTCCAAGACCGAGGTCGGCGGGTGGTGGTTTGATCGAATGCGTCTGACGATCCCGATCGTTCGCAGCATGTTCCGCGCGCTGTACATCGGCCGATCACTGCACACCATGGGTCAGCTCATCAACGCGGGCGTGCCCATGCTGGACACGCTGGCGATCACCGGCGACATCTCCGGCAACCGAATGTACCGGGCGATGTGGCGCACGGTGTACTCCAGCGTGAAGCAGGGCAAGAAGATCGCCACGCCCTTGCAGAAAACCAATCTGCTCCCGCAGGCGGTGAGCCAGATGATCTCCGCGGGCGAGGAATCCGGAAAGCTCGGCGAGGTGCTCGACGAGATCTCCGCCTATTACCAGAAGCAGCTCCGCGAGAAGATCAAGGCCGTGACCAGCATGATCGAACCGATCATGATCATCCTCATGGGCTCGGTCGTCGGCTTCATCGCCATGGCCATCATCCTGCCGATCTTCAAGATGAGCTCGCTGGTCAAGTAACGCATTTCGATATCGCGACTTCGGCCCGTGCGCTCTGTGCGCTCTGGCCGGATATCCGGGCTGCACGGGCTGCGGCCTGGGGGCATGACGCGCGTGCGGACGTTGCCGCTCGCGTGGCTGGATTGCATATCCGATATCGGAACTGTTGTTCCAACCCTCTCCGACCATCACGTGAGTTTGCCTATGGATCACGCACGCACACTCCGAACACTCGACCGCGCTGGCACGCAGCGCCGCAACGCGCGCTCCCACCTTCGCCGCGGCTTCACGCTCATCGAGACGGCACTGGCCACCGTCATCATTGGTGTCGGCGTGCTGGCGCTGGTTGATTCTCAGGCCGCGTTTCTCGCATCAAACGCCTGGTCCACGCAGACGGCCACCGCGAACTATCTCGCCAACGAGATCCGCGAGATGACCCGCCGCCTGCCCAAGCACGATCCGGTGAACGGGTTGTACGTGGACGCATCGGGCGCCCTCCGCGGCTGGGGTCCACGCAGCAGCGACGTGAACGCCCAGGACTTCGCGTATGTCACTGCGTTTGACGGCATGACCTTCGCCTCCAGCGGCAGCGTGGGTTGGGCCGACGGCAACCTCCCCGGCCCGATTGATGCGTTCGGCACCACCATCCCGGATGTGGACGGCAACGGCAACGTCCGCATGACCAGTGCCAACACACCCATGCCCCTGCAAGGGTGGTCGCAGACGGTGAGTGTCGTCAAGGTCGATCCCTTCAACAACTCCCGCACGTATGTCAACAACGCGACGCTCCCGGCGGATGCGACCACCGGCTTCAAGGGGCTGGCGATCGACCAGTTCCCGCTGCGCGTCACCGTCACCGTGAACTATCGAGGTCCGTTTGATTCTGCAAACGTCAATATGGGGAGCGTGAGCTGGATCGTTCCGTAGATGTTCTGTTTCGTGTCTTCGCAGAGGCCCGAGGAGTTTGACCGTGGTTGCCCGAATGTTCAACACGTGCCTTCGATCGCTCTCGCCACTTGCGCCCGTGGTGCGTCGGCGACGGCGCGGCGATTCGCCCAGCAAACCCAACACGCTCTCCCGGCGCGGCGTGGCCAGCATTCTCGCCATGATGTTTCTGGTCATGTTCGGCTCGCTCTCGGTCGCGATGGCCATCGCCAGCCAGGGCAATCTGCGTACCGCGTCGACGCACCTGCACGTTGTGAAAGCCATGAGTGCAGCAGAAACCGGCCTCGCCATCGCGCAGCAGCAGTTTGCCGATGCCGTCTCGCGCTTCGTCGTCAACAAGGGCATCGTCGACGCGGGCTTCGGCAACCGCCTGTGGACGGGAACCACCAACTCCGGCGACGGCACCGTCACCGTGATCGGAGCCAAGAACGGGCGCATCGACTCAGTCGTCGTCCGCGGCGTGATGGATGCCCTCGTCAGCGCACACTCCGCGGACCAGAATCTCGTGCTCGCCTCGGGTTTTCCGACATCCTCGGGCACCTTCGCGCCCTCCGGCGTGGACACCGCGGTGTACAAGCCCACCGGCTGGGTGCGCACCGCGCTCATCGGCCTGGACACGGACATGAGCGTCCCCGGCGCGAAGGCGGGGGCGTATCAGATCACCTATGCGCCGCTGGCCAACGGCACGGATGTGCGCATCATTGTGACGGGATACTCGAGCGTCGGCACCTCGGGGTCGGGCTATCTGTATCGCGGCACATCCACCGATGCGCAGGCGAGACTCGTTGGACGAACCATCCAGACGGATGTGCGCATCGCCAAGCGTCCCAAGCACGCCATGCTCAGCCCCAGCCGCATCATGCTGGGCAAGAACGTGATCGTGAACGGCTCACTGGGCGCGCGATACACGGATGTCTCTCGGACAAATGGCGATCCGATCCAGTCCAAGAGCGACTTTGATAAACTCAACCCATCCCTGGATGCCAAGCTCGTACGATTCCGCCTGGGCTGCAAGCAGTACGACATCGACGGCGACAACCGCCTTCGTATCAACCACCCCATCGAGAGCCAGGGGCTTCCGGGCAGCACCGAAATGACCGCAAACGGCTGGGCAACCGGCTCATTCTCGGATGCCACACGCGATGGCTACGTCGATGAGTTCGACATCTTCATGAACCACTACGACACCAACCACGACGGCGATGTGGTCCTCTCCACACTGCTCACCGCCGGCACCGTGAACGCCGGACGCACCGCCGAGTTTACCGCCGACGATGACCTGGGCCTGCTGCTGGACAACGCCGTGCCGGACCGCAACCGCAACGGCGTGTACGGCTTTGCCAACGCGCAGGACAACAACCGCATCGTGGCGCTCAGTTCGCCGCTGGACCCCGGCGACCGAACGCTCGGCTGGCGCGATGGCGTGCTGAACTACAAGGATCAGTACGCCAAGGTGCGCGGGCGCATGATTTATAAGACAACCTCCAGCGCGTGGGCGAGCGCACGCGGCGGGTCGTATTCCGATCTCCTGCAGGGGCCGTTCGTTCCGGCGGCGGGAGATTCAGCCACCAAGTTCAACGCCTCAGACTCCGAGTTGCCCGCACTCGATGAGACATCCTTCGCCGGCGCGGGCGCTCCGCTCAAGGCGATCGCCAGCGGCTCGGCGTTCAGCACACAGGTCGCCACCAACCTGGGCATCTCGGCCAGCGGCCTGGCCACCTATACCGAGGCGGCGAGCAACCTGACGCGACCCATGTACTTCCGCTCCGACTTGGCCGACAGTTACGTGGTTTCCAAAGTTGGCCAGCACATTTGGGAGCGCATGCCCTTCAACAGTCCGTCTTCCGCAGATTTCTACGTGCGTCCACGCTATCAGAACATGACCTTCAAGAACGTGCAGATTCCCACAGGAACCAACGCCCTGTTTGTGAACTGCACCTTCATTGGCGTGACGTATGTCCGCTCGTACACCGACAACACGCACACCAACTGGTCGCTCTACGGCCAGATGAACATTCCCTCCGGGCAGTCCACGCCGGTCTACAACACCAATGCCCTGGACAAGAGCGACTTCCTGAGATACACAAGCGGGAACGTTACCGACGGCCCCTCCAACTACACCTCCTTCCCTGACCCGCCAGTCATCAGCGGCACCACTATGACTGGCGCGAGCCGCAACACCAAGCTCTACTCCAACAACATCCGCTTCCACGACTGCCTGATCGTCGGCTCCGTCGTGGGCGACACTCCCACGGCGTACACCAACATCCGCAACAAGCTGCAGTTCACCGGCTCTACACGCTTTGCCACCACCAACCCGAACGATTCAAGCCCCGCGGCGAACCCGAATGCCAGCGATCTGCCGGAGATCAACAAGTCCTCGCTCATGATGCCCAACTACTCGGTGGATGTCGGCTCATTTGACGCCCCGACAGACGCCTACACCGGCGGCAACGCGCCCGTGGCCCAGAATGTGCAACTCCGCGGCTCCATCGTTGCGGGCGTGCTGGACATCCGTGGCAACGCCCGCGTGGACGGCGCGCTCTTCCTGACCTTCGCCCCCGTGTATGGTGCCGGTCCGATGCTCCAGAACGGCAGCCCCGTCGGCAACCCCGCCAACTTCAACTGCACGCTCGGCTACTTTGGCACGGCCGACGGCGACGGAGAATCCATTGACCCCAACACGCTTCCGATCGTCAACGGCAAGCGCTGCGTTGGCTACGACACCGATGGGGATGGCATCCCTGATGTGGACTCCAGCCAGCCCCAGCCCGCTGGCTCGACTGCGATCCCGTTCTACGGCTATGGGCGCGTGGAAGTGAACTATAACCCTGAAATACCGATGCCCGACGGCATCCCGCTGCCGCTGAGCTCGATCGCGCTCTCGATGACGTACAAGGAGGGCAAGTAATGGAGAGTCTAACCATCGGGTCTCGGGATTCGGGTCTCGGGTCTCGGGTCAACAACCCGACCCGGCGATCCGCTTCCCGCGAAACCCGAAACCCGAAACCCGAAACCCGTGGCTTCAGCATCGTCGAACTCCTGGTCGCTCTCACCATCAGTGTCACACTTCTGGCCGCCACGCTCCAGGCCTTCGACGCCTCTTGGCGCGGCTATAAGCACACCACCGAATCCGCCAGCACCCACGTCGTCTCCCGGATCGTGGTCCATCGCGTGCTCGCAATGATCCGCACCGGCTCGCAGTTTGGCCCCGTTCCCGCGGATGTGCTGGACAACACCCAGAACCCGCTCACCAGCAACTTCATGGAGTTCATCGCGGATTCTGATCGCACCGCCGGGCTCAACCGCATCACACGCATCGAACGCCGCAACAGTCCCACCGCCGGACAGTTCGAGCTCTGGTACAAACTCACCGACCTCACCAGCGGCGCGGTGGTCCAGGAACGTCCGCTGCTGAAGTCCGTCACTGAGGCGGCGTTCATCCTGCAATACGAGCCA
>JBKJOD010000396.1:0-9447 GCA_046593245.1 Phycisphaerales bacterium | reverse complement strand
TGCAAGCACTACACGGCGCAGATCGGGCACACCGAGCCGGTGGTGGTCGCGGGGGGCGCGATAGTTTCACACGCCCACAGCGGGCGGACGATCCATCGGTTTCCGATGAATCCCGGGCTGGTGCGCCGGCTGGTCGAATCGCTCACGGCGCACGGGCACGCCGCGCTGGTGCTGAAGGATCCGGCGGGCGAGAAGGAGTCCGGGCTGCAGCCGGACCACGACTATCTGATTGTCTCGCCGCGCGGCGAGGTGGCGATCGACCCGATCAGCCGCTGGTGGTTTAAGGAACACCGCATCGGCTATCACGTCGTGCCGTCGCTGGATGAGGACGAGCATCCGGGACACACGGTTCGCGTCGGCGTCTGCGGCACGCGTGGGCGGACCAAAGCCGCGGCGGAAGAGTTGCAACGCGACTTCGCGTCCGAGGTCGTCTTCCACCACTTCGGCGCCGTCGTTCCCGGTGATGACAAGAAACCAGTGGACGACCAGATCGTAATTCTGGAGGCGTTCGACAAGAGCGTGAACAAATGGGCGGCGATCAAGTGGCTCGCCCAGCGCCGCGAGATTGATCCCGCCCGCATCGCGGCCATCGGCAACGACATCAACGACATCGCCATGCTCCGCGGCGCGGCACTCGGCGTTGCGATGGGCAACGCCATTCCCGAGGCGAGCGCCGCGGCCAAGCGGCACACGCTGGGGAACGATGAGGATGGGGTGGCGCACGCGATTGACATGATTCTCGCACGCGACTGGTAAGCCGCCTTTTCATGGCAACTTGGGGACCATCGCCGATAGTTGTGGAATCCCAGGAGACGCCGCATGCTCAGGTCCATTCTTGCCGTCATCGCCACGTACATCGTCATGACCATCCTCGTGATAGGTTTGTTCATGGGCCTTTGGTTCGGCTTCGGCCCCAACCGCCTCCTCAAGCCGGGGTCGTTCGAGGGGAACCTTCTCATCACCATCGCCGCACCGTCCATCACGGTTTTCTGCGGCCTCTTCGGCGGGTGGATGTGTGCGAGAATCTCACGGGGCACGAAGCCGGTGCTCGTCCTGGCGTGCATCGTTCTTGGGCTCGGCATGCTCATGGCGTACTTCACGCTCCAAAAACCTTTTCCAACTGGCCCGCGAGACCCGAACATGTCCGTCGCAGAACTGATGGACAAGGGCCGCGAACCCACTTGGGTTGCTCTTTCAAATCCCATCCTCGGTGCTATGGGCGTTCTCGTGGGAGGTTTTCTGACTTTGCGGAAGAAGTCCGCTTGAACGCCTTTCAGATCACTCCGCACCCTGCACTCGGCAGTCTCTACTGTTCCCCGTGCAAACGCTCGCCCAGATCAAACACATGCTCGAAGAGCGCGGCCTGCGCCCCAAGCGATCCCTCGGCCAGAACTTTCTGATCGATCACAACCTCATCCGCAAACTCGTGGACTCCGCGGGCGTCGGTCCCGGTTCGCTCGTGCTGGAGGTTGGCCCGGGCACGGGAACCATGACCGAGGAACTCATCGCCCGCGGCTGCGAGGTGATCGCCTGCGAACTCGACGATGCGCTCGCGCAGATGAATCGCGAGCGCATCCCGACGCTCCCCGGCGGCGAGCGGTTCTCGCTCATTCACGGCGACTGTCTGGCGGGCAAGCATGATGTGAATCCGGAGATCATCGCCGCGCTGCGCGGCAGACCATTCACACTGGTCTCGAACCTTCCATACGGCGCGGGCACCCCGCTGATGAGCACGCTGCTGGTGGACCATCCGCAGTGTCGCGCGCTGGCGGTCACCATCCAGCGCGAGGTCGGCGATCGCATCATCGCCAGCCCGGGGAGCAAGGACTTCGGCCCGCTCGCGGTCATTGCGCAGGCGCTGTGCACGGCGCAGCGCGTCGCCATCGCGCCGCCAGAGTGTTTCTGGCCGCGCCCGGATGTCACCAGCGCCATGCTGATCCTCAAGCGTTTGGACACACCGCTGACCGACAACGCCCGCGCCCTGAGCGAGTTCTGCCGCGTCATCTTCGCGCAGCGGCGCAAGCAGCTCGGCTCGCTTCTGGGACGAACGGCGGACTGGACCGCGCTTGCCCAACTTCCCGGATGCGAGGGAATCACCCCGATGCTCCGCGCCGAGCAGCTTTCCGTCGCCCAGATTCTCGCTCTCGGACGCGCGATCCCGGTGCCAACCAGCCGATCAGAAGAAAGTCACTGATTCGTGTCTCCGCGGATCGACATCCGGCCACTCATCGGGTACCTTGTCATAGCGGCACACCACGAGGGAACCCTCGACCGATGCACGAGTTGTCCAAGCCGACACACGTTTCCGCACAGGGCGCCCAGCCCGCCGGTTCCGTCGCCGCACCAAACTCGCTCGCCGCCGCCCTCGAACCGAAGCTGATCGACGCCTGCAAAGGCCGCCTCTCGCGTATCGAGTGGTTTAAATCCGACTGGCAGGCGGGCGGTGCCTCTACCGGCCGAGCCACATTCACCCATGCCTCGGGCGTTTCCGTCCCCGCCGTCGTCAAGCTGCCCGTTGGCCCCGCAGAGCATCGCTGGACGGTCGCCCTCGGCGGCGGGCTCATCAACGACCACGGCCCGGCGGACCCAAACTGCCAGCCGGTGTGTAGTTGCACCCCTCGCGTTCTTGCCTCGGGCACCGAAGTCGGCGGCTACGACCTTGGCTGGCTGGTGGTCGAAAAGCTCGTTGGCACCCCCAAACTCGCCAAGCCGGAGGAGCATGACATCCGTGGCCTGCTCGCCGCCGCCGCGGCGTTTTACCACTCCGCCGCCCACGCCCGCCCCATCGGCGATCACGAACCACCGGCTCCCAAAGACTGGGAATCGCTGATCGCCAAAGGGCGCGACATTATCCATCAACACGGCATCGCCGAGGAGCAACGCTGGAATCAGGCGATCAAGGCGACCCAGCGGGTACTCCCGCGGCTCATCCAACGCTGGCTGGCTCGCCCTATCAACACCTGGTGCCACGGCGATCTGCACTTCGGCAACGCCATGCGCCGCCCGAATACTCCGAATGACTATCCCTGCGTGCTGATCGATCTCGCGCTCGTGCATCCCGGACACTGGATCGAGGATGCCGTCTACCTCGAACGGCTCTACTGGGCCAAGCCCGAGCTCCTTCGTGGCATCAAGCCGGTTTCGGAGATCGCCCGTCTCCGGCGCGAGCAGGGAACCCTCGGCCAAGAGGACTACGCCACCCTCGCCAACATCCGGCGCATCCTCATGGCAGCCAGCGTTCCCGCGTTTCTGCTCCACGAGGGGCATCCGAAGTACGTCCATGCGGCGTTGGAACACTTGGAACGCCTGCTCCCACTTGTAGGCCGGTAGACATCCGCCCGGATGATACCTATCATCATACGAACGCTTTGTCGGTACGAGCTGGGTATACTTCCCCGCTCAAGGACGATTCCCTCGTCAGAAAGGCACCCGCCATGGAAGCATTCGACCGTATCAAGCAGATTCTGGCCTCCGTTGAGGAGGATGTCTCGAAGGCGATCGGTGGCAACAAGGCCGCCCAGACGCGTGTGCGCAAGGCCATGCAGGACGTGAAGGACGCCGCGCAGGAGGTCCGCGTCGGCATGCTCGAGTTCCGCGATGAGCCCAAGAAGGACTGATCCGGCCCGCCGCCTGGCGATTCCCGGCTTCCACCCATGACGACCGCGCCGCACCAAACGCACGCTCCCGCTCCCGCGACCTCCGAGCCCCCATGGGCCAAAGGTCTGATTGTGGACATGGCATCGGTCGATCTGACCCAGCGGCTGATGAACCGCCGGCAGATGGAGCAGTGGCTGCCACATCGCGGCGAGATGCTGCTGCTGGATGAGGTCATCTGGCACTCGGCGGACTATCGCCAGGGCGTAGCCGTCAAGCACGTGAGCGACAAGGAGTTTTGGGTGCCCGGTCACTTCCCGGGCCGGCCGATGCTCCCGGGTGTGTTGCAGGTGGAAACGGCCGCGCAGCTCGCGGTGATTCTGTACAACTCGCGCCGGGCCGAGCCGCTCACGGCCGCGTTCACGCGGATCGAGGAATGCGCGTTCCGCAACATGGTGGTCCCCGGCGATGATCTGTATCTGCTCTGCCAGGAGATCAAGTGGTCGCGTCGCGGCTTCACCTGTCATATCCAGGGCGTGGCGAATCGCAAGCTGACCTTTGATGCGAAGATTCAGGGCATCGCGCTCTGATCGATCCGGGTCTCCCGGCTCTCCGAGTCGGGTGCGTTGTCTCATCCAATGCCACCCCATCCCCCACTGCACGCGGCTCCGATCTCGCACACCATGGCGATTCCCCACTCCTCCGCGGACGCCGCGATTGAGCCGGATTACCTCGCGCTCCCGGATGCCCCCGCCGTCTGCATCTTTGAGTCTCCCGAGCGCCACACCCTGCTGCTGGCGACGACGGCGAGCGCACGCGACCTGGCGCGGCGGCGGCTGGGGACGCTCCCTGCGGAGGAACGCAGCAGCCGCGCCGATCTCCGCGCGATCTGCGGGCATGTCCACGCGATCCGCGTCGGATCATCGCTCGAAGCCGACGCGGTGTATCTGCATCAGGCCCGCGAGCGGTTGCCCGAGCTGGCGAAAGTCGTCGCGGAGCGCTGGCGCGCGTGGTTCGTGCACGTGGACCCGGATGCAGAGTTCCCGCAGTGGACCAAGACGAACCTGATGGTCGGGCTGGTAGGGAAGCGATCGGCGAGTACCGCGATAGGCGGCGGAACGATGCCTCCGGGCGTGCTGATTGGCCCGCTCCCCGACAAGGACGCTGCGGGGCGGCTGATCGAGACGATCATCGACACCTTTGATCTGTGCCGCTTCCACAACCTGCTTGTGCAGGCGCCGAAAGCGGCGGCGTGCGCGTACAAGGAGATGGGGCGATGTCCCGCGCCGTGCGATGGCAGCGAAGAGATGAGCGACTATCGCACGCGAACCGGCGCGGCGTGCTCCTCCGCCATCGACCGCACCCACGCGCGCATGCTCACTGAGGGCACGCTGCGCGATCTGGTGGCGGGCGAGAAGTTCGAGGACGCGGCCGCCACGCAGCGGCTGCTGAAGCGGCTGGAGGCACTCGACAAACCGGCGTTCGTGCAGCTGCGCACGCTGCACGAGTGGACGGAGCTGCTGGTGCTTCCGGGAGCACGCAAGGAAATCGCCACCATCGCGCTCTTCCATCGTGGCTCGCTCACGCGCGTCGGAGATCTGGATACACGCGCGGCGGGCGTGGAGAGCGAGGCACAACGCATTGCATCCGAAACCTCGGAATGGCTCGGCACACCGGCCCGCGCCTCGGACGACCGGGCGGCGGCTCGGCTGCTTGCGCTGGATGAGCAGGCCATTGAGACGATCGCCATCACTGCGCGGTGGCTCTTCACGCCCAAGGCCAAGCGGCGGGGTGCGGTGATTCCCCTCGTAGGCCGCCGCTTTGATCACGCCGCGCTGCTTGCCGCGGCGGGCACGATGGCACGCGCCAAGGCCGCTCCCATCGAAGTGGAAACGCACGAGATTGAGGGCGGTGGTTGAAGCCGTTGTGAACCAGGGGGTCCTCATTCGGGCCGAACCAATGGCCGGAAACTCCTCACGGCCTTCCCGGATGCGAGCACGTGCCCGCTGGACGGCATCTCTTCCTGCCGACGGCGCGTCGGCACGGTGTTCCGCTTTGCAGCATGGCCGCGGAACCTTTTACCATCGTGCCGACGCCGTGTCGGCACGATGATTTCCCTTCGCACATGCCCGCATGAACACAAATCATCGTGCCAGTGCGGCGTCGGCACGATCTTTTTCCCTGCAAAGTGCCCGCTTGGCCGCTGCGCATCGTGCCGACGCGGCGTCGGCACGACGCGCAACTGGTCGCCGGGCGATGGATTCACCCCAGCGCGGGTCAGGACCGACGGCTCACGCCGCGCGGCTCTGATCCGGGTGCCGCTCCGCTTCGCGTGGCGTGTGGTTCAACATCCCGCGAACCAGGCAGCGAGGAAGTCGAAGATGTCCTGCACCTCGATGACATGATTCCCATTGATGTCCGCCGAGGCAGCACCGGCAAACCAGCCGGAGAGGAAGTCAAAGATGTCCTGCACGTTGATCACGCCGTTGTGGTTGTAGTCTGCCAGACAGAAGACGGTGAGTTGCCGACCGGCCGAAGTGGCCTGCACGCCGCACGGGTTTGTGACCACGCAGTTGTAGAGCCCGGCATCGGAGAGTCGCGTGTTGATGATCACGAGGTTGAAGGTGTCCGCGCCGGTAATCGTCGATCCGAAACCCGTCGGGCCATTCACAACAGTGACGTTGTTCTTCCGCCACTGATACGTGAACGGGGGCGATCCGACACCCGCGGCGGTGAGACTGACCGTCTGTCCGGTGTTCGCCTGCACCGCCCCCACGCCACCAATGACGCTCATCGCTTTGCAGCCGACGGTGAACTGGCGCATCATCTCGTGGTCCTCATGGTCCAGGATGTGGCAGTGGTAGGGGAAGGTGCCGGGGTAGTCGGCAAATCGCGCGATGACGCGGGTGACCTGCTGCGGCGATGCCTGCACCGTGTCCTTCCAGCCGCGCTCCCAGGTCGGCGGGAGCGTCGGCGTTCCATCCGGAATCACCTCTCCACCCGCGCCGATCGTGAATGTATCGCGATCCAGCACCTGGAACTCCACCAGGTGCATGTGCATCGGGTGCGACACGCCCGACTGATTGACCCAGCGCCAGATCTCCGTGTCGCCGAGTTTGGGAAACTCCGTGATGTCGTCCCACATCAGCCCGTTGATCTGCCACATGTCGTGGTTGCAGATCGTCTCGGCAATCTTGTTGAGCTTGAAGTCGCGCGTGATCGTCGCCTCCGCCTCCGGAGTGCGCGGCACACTCTTGAGAGTCGCGGGCAGCGGGGCGGTGTCTCCCGGCGTGCCGATCACGCGGAACTGCATCACATCCGAGATGTTCGGCCCGTCGCCGCCGGCGGGATACGGAACCGGCGCGGTGTTGACCCAGGTGATGACGGACCCGGCCGCGTAACCGGAGAAATCAATGACGACTTCCGCCCGCTCGCCGGGCATGATCGTGACCGTGCTCGGGCGAAGCACACCGCCACCAAGCGAAACCGGCGCGGCCAGCAAGCCCAGATCACTGCCAATCTGCCACGCGGGAACGCTCAGAGCGGCACCGCCCGCCGGCCCTTGCAGCCGCAGCCCCCATGTGCGCGTGTTCGAGCCGTTCACAATACGGAAGCGGTACTTGCCCTGCCGCACGTCAAGATACGGCCAGACCTTTCCGTTCACCACCGCGAAGTCGCCGAAGAAATGGTCGGTGAAAGATGCGTTGTATTTCAGAAAGCCACCGGCCGCGAAGGACCGATCCTGGATGACAAGCGGAATTTCGTTGTGGCCCGATGGGAGATTCAACCCGTCCTCGATCGAGTCGCGGATGAGATAGAACCCGGCGAGACCCATGTAGACATTCAGTCGCGTCAGGCCGAGCGCGTGATCGTGATACCAGAGCGTCGCGCCGTGCTGGTTGTTGGGATAGGTGTAGAGCGTGGAGGTCTGCCCGGGCGCGAAGGCGGTGTCCGGATCGCCATCCGAATCCGGACGGAGGTGCGCGCCGTGCAGGTGCGTGACGGTGACGGGTGTGCGCCCCGTGACATCGGGCCCGTGCAGGCACTGATCCACGGGCAGGACATGGAACGCGCGGAACGCCGAGCCCGGGCCGTTCACACGAAGGTCGTTGATCCACGTTGTCGTCACCTGCAGGTTCTCGCGGGCCTCGATCGTCGGGCCTGGGTACTGGTCGTTGTATCCCCACACGGGGGTCGCCGGAAGTTGCGCGTGGAACTGGTGGTTGAACTGGCGGATGTACATGTTGTAATGGGCCACGCCGCCAGCGGTGCCGGTGGTGGGAACGGCGATCGAGGGAATCGGCAGCGGATCCTGGAACGGCGTGAGCACCCACTTGCAATCGGCCGCGGTGCAGGTGACGTTGTCGCCTTGATACGCCGCACCATTGCCGGAAAACGCACACGAAAGCGCGTTGACGAACGTACACGAAGCGTCGTTGTGGCAGCACGCACCCGACAGCACCGGGCAGGGGTTGGGCGAACAGACGGTGTTGGCCCCCTGCCAGTACCGATCCGCGGCTTCGCACCCGGCCTGGTCATCAACAATGCAGTTCCCCAAACCGTTGCAGCACGCACCATTGGGCTGCGGACACGGGTTGGGCACACAGGTCGTGCCGTTGCCCTGGTAGGAGTTTCCGGCGATGGTGCAACTGAATGAACTGGACACCACCGTGCAGTTTCCCGTGGTGGCATTGCAGCACGCGCCGTTGGTGGCCGGTGGCGTGTATGTGACAGAGAGAACCGGGCGCTGGCTTGAAGTGGTGTGCTGGCGAGTTGAGAATCGCCGCGCGGACTGATCGTTGTTCTCATCGCCGATGAGAATCCAACCGAAGTTCGTCGAGGAGTTGGCGTACCACGCCTGCACATCGGCGAGCACCTGCGCGCCCGTCCAGTTGCGCGGGCCGGAGGTCTCTGGAACATTGGTCGTGGCACTCTCGGTCGCGGCGTGCGTGCCGCCCGGCGTGGTCCAACTCGTGGAGTTGTACGTGCGACGAATCCAGGTGACATCGCCCGCGACCGCGGCGGTCCCGCTGCCGCCGCCCCCGCCCGCAACGGTTCCGGTTGCACTGGGGCCTTCGCTCCAACTCTGGGTGATCTTGTAGATCTTGACGGGCGTGGTGGCGGTGTTGTTGTTCGCGCCCGTGCTGGAGTAGAGCGTGAGTGTGGCCGCGGTGATCGTCGAACCGGCGGGGATCGTTGTGAGATCAAACTGGACAAGGGCTCGCCGCGCCGCGCCGCCCGATGTCGCCCCCGCGCGCATGAAAGGCCCTGCGCCATCCGCGTTGGAAGTGCTGTCACCGAAGATGTCGGCGTCCTTGACCGCCGGGAGGTTGGCCACCGCGCCCAATACGCTGCTCAGACCAGTTGCCAGCGCAGCAAGCGCGCCGACAATCCCACACCAAGTCTTTCGGTTTCCCATCGAACACCTCCGGCGTGACCGCCGCGTGAATGCACCTTGTCCCCACCAGGCCATGCGACATCTCAGCCAAATCAGTCTAACGCAATGTCACATTTCCTTGACATGAAAGCGACAGGAGACCGCCCAAGTCACGCTCGCTACCCAATCTGGTCGGCATTGGCCAAGGTGCCGGAACTATTTGAGCGGCGCAAGCGGCTGCACTACTTCGACAGACAACAGCAGGGCCTCGCTCTCGGGTTCGGCACCCAGTTCCAGGGGTCCGGATGCGTTGCCAGCATCCGGCCGGTATCGGGCGCGAATCGCCAGGCCGTTGCCGGGAAAAGCGCGAGGTTCCAACAACTCGTAACGCAACACCCAGCGGAAGTCGTGGTGTGGAGCGTCGAGAATCGCGGGGGCGTTTGCGGGTGCCGCGGGCGCGATGGCGTATGACCGGG
>JBKJOD010000376.1:0-3485 GCA_046593245.1 Phycisphaerales bacterium | reverse complement strand
ACGTGCGCTGCAAGAACTGCGGAGCGACGATCCGGGTGCCGGAGAAAGCCGCGCCGGTGGTGGCGGGCGCCCCAGCGGCGGGAGCGGGTGGGGAGAAGCAAGAGAAGCCGAAGCAAGCGCAGGCGGCGTGATGCTGGAATGGCGGCGGGCAACACAGTTTTCAACAACGGGTGGCACGGGCAGGTTGCTGCCAGTGATGTGTCATGGGGTCAAACGATCATGCGGCTCGCTCAATCTTTGAGAGAGCGGTGTGTGCAGTGCTGATGCCTGCATCGGATGAAGATGGGGTGGAGAGCTGACAGCCCCAGCGTGCATCATTGGCAGCAAGCTGCCAGTGCCACCCTTTGGATTTCCATGGGTGAGTTGTTGTCGCACTCACTCTGCTTCGATGCTGACATCGAGCTCAACCGTTCGCGCGGCAAGGCAGGCATCATCCGTACATGGCTGGAACGTTACGGCGATGATCGGTGTGCCGGACCATTCGCCGGCGGCTTCCAGAACGATCGGAAGATCGAACTCGCCGCTGTATACGCGGATGTCCTGCTGCGGGCCGTACGGGACGCCCACGGGATAATCGGCGAAAACGGAGACGCCGGTGCCGCCGATGATGTGAACGGCGAAGGGCACCAAGCCGACGACGCCCTCGCCGGGATCGGCGGCGGTCAGGTGATAGCCGGGAGAGACGCGGATGCGCAGGACAATGCCGACGGGCTGGTTTGGCGGGACTTGAACGGCATCGACGGCGGAGAGAATCTCGACGTGGGCATCGTCAGATGATTCACGGGAAGGGGCGGGGGGCGCGGCCGCGCTGGCGAGAGCGCGATCCAGCGCGGGGCGATCGGTGGAAAGGAGGCGGAGCAGGGCGCGTGTCGCGTTGGCCGCGCCGAGGGGGTGGGCGGCGATGGGCGCGCTGAGCGATGCCAGCGCGGCGGCGGCGCGGGCGGAGTGTGCTTTGTTTGCAGTGATGGAGGCGAGGTCGATGAGATTGTTGACCATCACCGATGCGCCGCTGGGCATGGCGCCATCGTGCGTGGAGCGTGGGCGGATGAAGAGATCGGGTTGATCGGCGGGGGCATCGAAGTAGCTGCCGGAGCCGTCCTTGAACAGGAGTTCGGCGCGATCCATCAGGTCGATCGCGGCATGCAGATATCGCGGGTCATCTGCGGGAGCGGTCTTGTGCAGCGCGATCAGGCCGTGCGCGAGCAGGGCGTAGTCTTCGAGGAAAGCTGGGATGGAAGCACGCCCCGCGGCGAAGGAACGCATGAGCGAGCCGTCGGCGCCACGCATGGATGCAAGCAAAAAGTCGGCGGCGTGGCGAGCGGCAGCAATAAAGCGAGGTTCGTTCAGCGCCGCGCCGGCGGTGGCAAGTCCGGCGATCATGAGGCCGTTCCATCCTGCGATGATCTTGGTGTCGGTGCCGGGCTGGTCGCGACTGGCGCGGGCGGTGTACAGCATCAAGTTGATGCGATCAAGGCGAGCGATCTCGGGGGATGCGGGCGACCAGTTGGTGGTGCCGAGGGCATGTTCATCCAGAAAGAGGACGTTGGCGGGGGCATCGCCGGGATGGTGCGGATCACGAAAGTTCGTGCCGCCGGAGAGGCCGTAGATCCGCGAGACCCAAGCGGCATCCTCGGCGGAGAGCACACCTTGGAGCTGGTCCATCGTCCAGAGATAGTTCTGCCCCTCGCGATGATTGACTTCAGCATCCTGGGCCGCGAAGAATGCGCCCTCTGGGGCCGTCATCTCGCGGAGCACATATTCGCAGATGCGGCGAGCGGTGCGTGCAAACAGCGGCGCGCTGGGTCCGGGAAGTTCCCGCGCAGCGCGGGCGTAGGTTTCGGCGAGCGCGCCGTTGTCGTAGAGCATCTTTTCAAAGTGCGGCACGAGCCACTGGTCGTCCACGCTATAGCGGTGGAAACCGCCGCCGACCTGGTCGAACATGCCGCCGATGGCCATGCGCGTGAGCGTGGTGTTCAGTGCGCTCTCAATGGCGGCGCGGGTTCCGTCGTCGCCCGCCGCACGGCGGACGGTGAGCAGCAGGTCCAGAAACGCTGGCTGCGGGAACTTCGGCGCGGCCCCGAATCCGCCGCGGATCTGGTCGTGAATACGAAGCAACTGCGATGTTGCCTGGGTAACTTGCTGCTCGCCGATGCGCACGGGTGTTGCGTGGACATCGGCGATGCGTTCCTGGACGGCTGCGGCGAGCGTCTCGGCCTGCTCGACGATCTCGCTCCGCCGCTCGCGCCACGCCTGAGCGATGCCGCCGAGCACCTGCGCAAAGGCCGGAATGCCCTGGAACTTCGGCTCGGCGGGAAAATACGTTCCGGCCCAGAAGGGCTTGAGCGTGGTCGGTTCGAGGAAGACACTCATGGGCCAGCCGCCGCGCTGCGTGAAGGCCTGCACGGCGGCCATGTAGATGTCGTCCACATCAGGCCGTTCTTCGCGATCGACCTTGACGCAGACGAAGGCGGCGTTCATCTGCGCGGCGATCGCCTCGGACTCAAAGCTCTCACGCTCCATGACATGGCACCAGTAGCAGGTGGAGTAGCCGATGGAGAGAAAGATGGGGACATCGCGGCGGCGGGCCTCGGCGAATGCTTCCGGGCCCCACGCGAACCAGTCCACCGGGTTGTGCTGGTGTTGCAGGAGGTAGGGGCTGGATTCGAGAGCGAGGCGGTTGGGCATTGCGGAAAGGTAGGGAGAATCAGGCGAGACGGGGCGTTTCGCCCCGAGTGAGCAGACGGAAATGCTCCGTGATCGCGAAAGGTCATGCACGCGCCGCGCGTCCACACGGGCGGGCAAGCCGCCCGTGCCACCCCTTCGTGTTCTCGTGCCACCCATTGCAACGTTCTTTACTCGGGCTTGAGGGTCATCTCGCGGACCATGAGCACGCGAACGGGCGGCTCGGATTTGTCGGCGTTGCCGAACTCGATGCGCGGGATGTTGCCGCTCAGGGCGTGGATAGCGGCCTGACTGGCGCGGAGGACACAGTCGGCGGGCATGAGCATGCCGGTGATGCTGACATAGCCGCCGCAGATGCGCTCGGCATTCTCATCGTCGCCCTTGGCCCATTCAATGGCCCAGCGGCGGAACGCGGCGGCGTAGGTCTCCGCGGCGTCGGAGATGGCATCAACGTTGGCGACTGGGCCGTTTGAGGCGCGATCGCCGGTGTCGGCGTACTGCACATCCGCGATCGACTCCCGCAAGTCGGCGAGTTCGGTTTCCAGATCGTTGCGGAGGAGTTGCACGCGCCCGCCGCCAGCGCGGACGAGCAGCGGCATGGCGATGGAGAAGAGCTTGGTGCCCAGCCGAGTTTCAGCGCGCTGCGCGATGGAGGTGGCTCCGGCGCGGACGACGCAGAGACCGTGGCGAGCGGCGAAGCGATCCAGCGCGGCAGCGATGGGGATGTTGATTCCCGGGTCCGGACCGCCGCGGAGGAGATCGCCGGCGATGTGGTCGAGGGCTTTGTCCGCATCTTCGGCGGC
>JBKJOD010000254.1:0-7058 GCA_046593245.1 Phycisphaerales bacterium | reverse complement strand
GCGGCGATCACCGCATTTACAACCGTCGTCAAAGCGGCCCGCACCGCCTACGACGCGCAGCAGACGGCCAAGGAGGCCGCCAAGGCCGCGACCACGACGTTCCACAACAACGTCGCCTCCATGCGTGCCAATGGTGCGGACATCATCCAGACCATCAAGGCCTTTGCCGACACCACCAACAACCCCAACGTCTACGGCCTCGCCCAGCTCCCCATGCCCCAGCCCCCCACGCCCCTTCCCGCGCCGGGACAGCCCACCGACTTCCGCGTTGAGCTCACCGGATCCGGCGCGGTGCAGATCACCTGGAAGGCCAAGAACTCCGCCTCTTCCAGCGGCGTGTTCTTCACCGTCAAGCGCAAGCTCGCCTCCGAGGGTGCCTTTGTGAATGTCGGCACCGTCGGGGCCAGGAAGTTCACCGATACCTCGCTCCTGCAGGGCACCACCAGCGCGACGTATCTCGTGCAGGGCTTCCGCGGCCTGCTGGCCGGGCCCGAGAGCGAGCAGCTCAGCGTGCAGTTCGGAGTCTCCGCCGGTGGCGGGGCGGTGCAGCAGCTCAAGATGGCGGCGTAAGCAACATAGCACATGGCACATGGCCAGATGGCACATGGCACATGGAAGGCAAAGAAAGAAAACAGCCCCGGGCGAGATCGCTCGGGGCTGTTTGTATGTGCTCTATAGCAATGTGCTTTAAGCTTTACGTTGTCAGCGTCGTCAGGGGATTGGTGAGGCCGATCGGGGCCCCGATCGCGCTCCAGCCGCCGGCGTTGATGAGGTCGTAGTGGGTGAGGCCCGCGACGATGGGCGTTGCGCTGGTGAGGACCAGCGAGAAGGGAGTGGTGGAGGGGCGGGAGAGGATCGCGGACTGCTGATCGATCTGCACGAACTTGAAGGTGCTGCCCTCGACGCGGAAGGTGGCGTTCACGGGAGCGGAGCCGTCGTTGAAGATGAACGTGGCAACCACATCCACGGCGACCGCGCTGGGGTTGTACAGGCCCAGCTGCTCGATGTAGTTGATGCCCGCCGTGGCGGGGTTCACGAACAAGTCGCCGAAGAAGAACTGGCGAGCCGCGAAGGTGGCGGTAGTGGAGGAGTCGCCGTCGCCGAGCTTGTATTCCGTGACCTGCATGGTGACGGGGACGTTGGAGGTGTAGGTCAGGCCGGCCGTCTGTCCGGAGATCAGGCCCAGCGTGGCAAGGTCGCGGTTGAACTGCGAGTTGGCGGGGACGGTGAAGACGCGGACGAGCTTGGGGATGTCCGAGCGGCCGTAGTCCGCGGTGAAGGTGACGATGGCCGCCTGCGAACCGGTGTTCACGAAGCTGACACCGGTGGTCGCCCCGCCGCCGGCGGAGATGTTGGTGACCACGCCCTGAGTCGCGCCGCCGTCAGAATCGCCCAGCAGGCCGTCGCCGCCGGAGCGGGTGAGGTTGTAGGAAGAGAGCGAGGAGACGATCGGCTGGTCGGACGTGATCTTCACGCCGAACTTGCCGTTGGTGAGAATGTTGGTGTTGGTGTCCACCGCGATGCCGCCGCGGCGGAGCCCATCCACGGAAGTCATGAAGGAGTGGGTGGTGCCGTTCTGGTAGTAGAGCGTGACGTTGAGATTCGCGGTGACGGAGCCGGGGTTGTAGAACAGGAGGAAGTCGCGGTAGTTGTTGCGATCCTTGTTCACCTCGGCAAAGGTCCAGGTGGTCGAGACCTTATCCGTGAAGCTCTCGCCCACGGAGGAGGAGAAGTCGTAGTGGCTGAACGTCGCGCCCAGCGGCCCGGTGGAGCGGATCTCCAGGGAGTAGGGAACGCCGATGCGCACCAGTGCGGCGAGCGGGTTGGCACGCTGCGAGATGGTGATGCCGCGCCGGGTGTTGGCGGGGATGCTGCCGGTGAAGATCGGCGTGAGGTCGTTGGTGCCCGTTTCGTACCTGGCGAAGACCTGGAAGTCCACGGCGAAGGCGTTGGGGTTGACCATCGGGACGTATTCGTTGATGTTTGCGCCCGCGAAGCCCTCGGGGAAGTAGAGGAAGTGAGTGACGGGCTGGGCATCCACACGCAGGGTGTAGGAACCGGTGGCCGCGCCGACGGGCTCGACGAGCACAAAGTACTGCTCGCCGGCGAGTGCGGAGAACTTCAGAGCGGCGGTAGCGCCAAGGATGCCCGCGGAATCCTGGAAGACCAGGACGCGAGAGCTGTTGTACACCTTGATCTGGCCATCCACCAGGCCGCCTGAGGGGGTGTTGAGCTGCAGGTCCACGATGCCGTCGCCGGGGACGGTGAACTTGAAGAGGTCGGTATCGCTGGCGGGATTGATGACGCCGGAGATGGTGCCAAGGCCGGTGCGAGTGTCCAGGCCGATGTTGGCCGCGTCCGCCCATTCGCCCGCATTCGGGTAGTCGTCCGCGCCGCCACCACCACCACCGCCGCCGGGGAGTGTGGAGGAGGCCGTGACGGTGTAGCTGCCGACGGCCGCGGAGCCGCTGGCGGAAGGATCGGCAATGACGAGCACGAAGTACTGCGCGATGCCGGAGGCGTTGAAGGTGATGGAAGCGGAGTCACCGTTGCCGTTTGTAGCGAAGACCTGGGTGTGCGAAGCGTCGAAGATGACCACACGCGGGTTGAGCGTGGAAGCGGGTGTGGAGACACGGACGGTAACGGGACCGGCCGCGAGCGTTGAGAACTTGAAGAGATCCGAGTCAGTGGTGGGGACGAGCACGCCGGTAATGGTGCCGATGCCGTTGATGGTGTTGATGGAGATGTTGGCCGCGCCCGCGAAGTCGGTGTTCGAGGGCGTGCCCGTGCCGGGCGTCGGGAGATAGTCGTCGATCGGATCGGTGTTGATCGCCAGCGAGTACGCACCGGTGTCGGTGGAGCCGACGGGGACGGGCGTCTTGTGGCGGACGAGGATGTAGTACTGCTGGCCCTGGATAATGGAAGAGACGTTGGCAGTGATGGAGTTGGTGGTGGTTATGAAGGTCACGCCGGGCAGAGGCGTGTTGTTGGCATCCAGAATCACAAGGTCTAGCGCGAGGGTGCTGGTGCCGGTCCGCGAGAGGATGATGCGTCCGGTGCCGCCAGCAGGAGCGGTGAAGCGGAAGAGATCGGTGTCGGTGGGGATCTCGATGGTGCCGGCGACGGTGCCAGAAGAGGTGAAGTTGATCGGATCAAACACCAGCCCGACCACGGTGCCTGCGGGGAAGTCGTTCTGGTTGGGGTGGTCGTCGGTCGGATTGACGTTGACCGAGAGCGTGTAGCGGCCAAAGTCGGTGGCGCGGCTGGAACCCTGCACGATGACGTAGTAGTTCCGCCCGGGCGTGATCGAGAACTGCACGTGGCTGTTGGTGTTGCTGTTGTCGATGTCGTCGTTGTCGGCGATGCGGAGGAAAACCTCCTTGCCCGCGCCGTCCTGGCTGATCTCGTAGACCAACAGCCGCGTGTCCAGCGTCGGGTCGATGCGGTTGACGGAGGCGGTCGCGACTTCGTACGACTCGGCGGTAAAGCGGTAGATGTCCTGGTCCGCGGGGTTCTCGATGGAGCCCTGCGTTGCACCGATGGTGCCGGAGGTTCCCGGCAGGCCGAAGAGCCCGAGGAAGCGATTGAGCTGCAGACCCGTCGGGTTTGCCCAGCCGGCGATCGGATGGGTGATGTCGTTGGGTGTGGCGTTGGAGAACAACTGATCGTCGGTCTGGATCGGGCTGGTGACGGAGACTGAATAGGAGCCCTCGGAGCCGGAGCCATCAACGGCGAGGTAGTAGCGCTCGCCCTGCGCGACGGGGAAGGTGGCTGTCGCTGTGCCGCCAATGCCGCCGCTGGCGGTTGTCACCAAGCTGTATGAGAACTGACCCTGCGTGATGGATTCAACAAACACACGGACCCGCGGCGAGAACACCGGGCTGCCGGGCGTGACGCGCACCGTGGTCTGGCCGCGCCCCTCGGCGATGAACATGAAGGTGTCGATGTCGCTTGGATTGGCGAACGGACCGGTTGGGATGTTGCGGATGTTTCCGGAGATCGTGCCGGTGCCGGTCTGACGATCAATCGGGATGACGGTGCCTTGCAGGCCATCAACGGGGTTCTGCCCGCCGATGTCGAAGTTGGGCCAGTGGTCGTCCACGCCGCCGAAGGTGGGCGTGGAGTTGATGTTGAGGTCATACGCACCGGTAGCGAAGCGCCAGTCCACAAGATCGGGGTTGGACTCAAAGGTGCCGCGGAACGCGGACTCGACCTGGATGAAGTACGTCTTGCCGCGCTCAATATTGAAGACCATCCGCGGATCGCTGTGCAAATACGTGCGCACGCCGGTTTCGGGGGGCGTGGCGTTCGGATTCGGGTTGAGCGCGGGCGTTTGGCGGCCAAAGCCCTGCACGGCCTGCGAGCCGTCGGAATATCCGACTTGCACAAAGTCGTTGTTGAAGATGCGGAGCGCGCCGTGCAGCGGGCTGTTGATGGTCTTGGAACGGGGCAGCGAGGTGAGCATCCCCATGATGTCCGTGCGCTGCTCCTGGAAGGAGCGGACGATGCCGAAGGTGGAAAGACGGACCTCGGCGGTGCCGTCATTCTGCGCGCGGAACTGGAAGATCTGTGTGTCCGTGACGCGAGCGATCGTCGGGGTGTCGTAGTTTTCGAATCGGGTGATGCCGGCAGGCGTGATTCTGAAGTTGCGAGCGCTGTACGACGTTGTAGGTGTAGGGAGCGGCACCAGCGGATTCAGAATCGGGCGGCCCTCGCCAATGCCATCGAGTTGAATTTCGGGTGCGTTTGCGAACTGCCCCTCGCCCACGGGCACTGTTGCCGTGGAGATGCCATCGGGGAACACACCCAGCGTGTCCTGCGTTGCGGGGGTCGGGCGCGGCGGCACGGCGTCGGTATTGACCGAGAGCGTGTAGCGGCCGGTTCCGCCGCCCGTGTCGGACACCTCAACGTAATAGACCTCACCGGCCCAAACCTGGAAGCCGGGGAAGGGTGCGCCGTTCTGCACCCAGGTTGGAATGCCGACATCTTGGAAGAGGGGATTGAGGGACGGATCGTTCGCACCGGGGACATGGTTCTGTCCGGTCGGATCCAGATTGAGAGCACCGGCATTGGCAGGTTGCTCGTAGACGACCCGGAAGGTCGAGTCGTACACGCGAATCTGCGACTGAGCTCCGAGGCGCGAGTCCGCTGTCGCGAACAGCGCGATTGAGACACGAGTCGCGGCACGCTCGTTGCGGTCCCAGATGCCCGCGACGTTGTCGTTGAAGGTGCTGAGGGCATACACACCGCTGCCGGGAGGTGCGACTTCGCCGGGTGAGAGACCGACCGTGCCGCCTCCGAGCGCGCCCCAGCGGACGGGGCGATTGGTGTTCAGCCGGAGCTCGAGCCGGGAAACATGGTTGACGTTAAACGCCGGTCCGCCAACGACGAGGTCGGTGACTTGGGTGAAGTCTCCGCCGATGTAAATGCTCTCGAAATCAACGGGCGTTCCGTCCACGTTGGTTCCGGGCGCGATACCCAGGCCGTTGTCCTTGAAGACGGTGATGGCGCGGATCGCGCCGTTCTGAGATGCGAGCGGTATCCACGCGCCCCCCGGTGTGGCGGGTGGGAAAGATGTGATGACGCGGGCGTCCTCGCTGATGAACTCCTGCAGGATGCCGGTGTTTCCGGCGGCATCTCCACCGGCCAGCAGGGCCGTGGTCATGTTGCTGGTGATCGGGTTCTGCAGCACGGGCGGATGCCAAGTGGCGAGCGTGCGGACCGGACCCTGGGTGATGTTGGGGAGTGCTTCGTACCGCGGAGCCGCGATCGCGCCGCCGGCAATGTTCCCGTTGCCAGCGCGGACGATGTTGTAGGCGATGATGTTGGTGCCGTTCACGGCCGCAGGAGCGCTGACGTTGCCACCGCCCGTGACCGCTCCGGAGCCAGTAAACTGGCCGCCGATGATGAGCCGCGCCGCGATGTCGGTTCCTACGAACGGGCCGGCAGCGTACTGGCCGGAGTCGTCCCAAGTGGTCAGCGCGTTCACGGGACCATTGACGCCGTAGCCAGTCGCCGCGGCGATGCCGGGAGTGGCCGCCGGCATGGACATCGAATCACCCCAGGTGATGTTGTAGCCGTTGGGCAGGCCGTTGCCTTGCAGCACCGGCAACTGCGTGTCGATTGGTGCGTTGCGAACGCCCCAGTGGGCGAGGTTGCCGATGTTCGGGATGTTGCGGTCGGGATACAGCTCATCGTTTCTTGGCGTCGGCGGGGTGGTGACGGGTGCGAGCGGATTGGTGCCGAAGCCGGTCGTGAAGGTGCCGCCGAAATAGACCTGCGCCGGAAGGTCCGAACCGTTGGTCGGAGGGGTGGTCAGGGTGTCCATGCCAACCACGGGCTTGGTTGGGAATGCCGTTGAAACAGGCGGGTCCCAGATGGTGATGGCGCGCACGACGGGAGTGCCACCGGTGACGCCGCCGTTCATGATCTGCGTGCCTACGCCCAAACCGTTGAAGAACAGTCCCTCGATGTTGTTGGCACCGCCACCGGTGAACGAACCGCCGACGTAAAGCTCCGGCGCTGCGATGCCGTTCTGCAGTTCGACCGGTATGACATCGCCCGATGCGAGCGCAAAGACCGTACCGTTGACTGTGATGGGATTGGCCGAGGTGGTGTTGAGGGGATTCAGACTCCAGACATACGCGCCTATGTTCGCGTTGAACACGCGGAAGGCGATGTTGCCTGCGGCGATGCCGTTCACGGAAGTGAAGCTGCCGCCGACTGCAAGCACGGGGCTGTTGGCGGCATTTCCGCCGCGCACATCCCAGACCGCCATCGCGAAGATCGGTCCGTTGATAGCACCCAGTGCCTCGGTGGCCCTGCCCGCGCCGAACCAGGAGCCGCCATCGAAGATGCCAACGTTGTTGCTGTCATACGGAGCACCGGTGCGCGAGTCGAAGCCCGCTTGGGCGAAGTTGCCGCCCACGTACAGCGGCACAGTCTGGTTGCCGTCGTCTCCGCCGTAGGTGGAGAGCTGATTGACAGGCGCGGTGAACTGGAAGAGATCGATATCGCCGGTGCCTTGGATGCGCCCGCGCCCAACGGCCGACTGCTGC
>JBKJOD010000164.1:0-9533 GCA_046593245.1 Phycisphaerales bacterium | reverse complement strand
CGAGCACGAGCGAGACCCAGAAGGGGATGCGCCAACCCCAGCCCGCGAACTGCTCGGGGGTGAGCAGGGCGCGGCAGGAGAGGATGACGGCCAGTGAAAAGAAGAGGCCGAGGGTGGCGGTGGTCTGGATCCAGCTTGTCCAGTAGCCGCGCGAGCCGTCGGGGCAGTGCTCCGCGACGTAGGTGGCCGCGCCGCCGTACTCGCCGCCGAGGGCGAGGCCCTGGCAGAGGCGCAGCACGATGAGCAGGATGGGCGCGGCCCAGCCGATGGTGGCGAAGCCGGGAAGGAGGCCGATGAGGAATGTTGCGCCGCCCATCAGCAGCAGCGTGAGCATGAACGTGTATTTGCGGCCGATGAGATCACCCAGATGGCCGAAGAGCATCGCACCGAACGGGCGTACGACGAAGCCGATGGCGAAGGTGGCGAGGATGGAGAGAATGCCGGTCGCGCCGCTGCCGGATGGGAAGAAGGCATCAGAGAGTGTGACGGCGAGTGCGCCGAAGATGTAGAAGTCGTACCACTCAATCAGCGTGCCTGCGGAGGATGCGCCGATGATGGTCCAGAGGGATTGCTTGGAAAGGGGGGGAGCGGGGGAAGTTGTCGAGTGGTCGTCGATCACGCGGGCTCCGGGACGGGTGGCGTTGGGAGCGGAGAGCATACCGAGTTCTGCAAACCTTCTGATTTGTGGGGATGCGGGCCGTGCGTCTAGCAGAAAATGCAAAGGCATTCGGGCCGCGGCGGCCGGGACATTGGCCGGGAGAGCAATGCGACTTTGGATCCGCGGGATTCGCTCGAAGACTCGCTCATCCCGGGCGTGGAGCACAAGCCAGTTCCCAGACGACTTCGCCGGCGACGATCGTTGTGGTCGCGCGGCCCTTGACGTTCCAGCCGTCGAAGGGAGTGTTGCGGCTGAGGGATTTGGTGTCGCTGGCGTCGATGGTCCACTCGATGCTCGGGTCGATGATGGTGATGTCGGCGATGGAACCTGGGGTCAGGGTGGCAAGTGCGGGGAGTGGCTTGTGATGTGATGATGGTGTTGCACTATCACTGGCAGACAAACTGCCAGTGCCACCCTTTGCAGGACCGAACAAGCCGCAGAGTTTGGCGGGCTCGATGGTGAGCATGGCGATGAGCCGGGGCCAGTCGATCACACCGGTCTGGATCAGGGCTTTGATGTAGAGGGCGAGCGCGGTTTCGATACCGACGATGCCGAAGGGGGCGGACTCGAAATCGAGGGCTTTGCGATCGGCGGTGTGAGGCGCGTGATCGGTGGCGAGCATGGTGATGGTGCCATCGGCGATGCCTTCGAGGATGGCGTTGATGTCGGACTGCTCGCGGAGCGGGGGGTTCATCTTTGCCGCCGTCCAGTAGCCGCCGTGGGAGTCGACGGCTTCGTGGGTGAGCAGCAGGTGGTGCGGGGAGACTTCGGCGCTCACGACAGTGCCATGCTCGGCGCGGGCGCGGCGGACGATGTCCACGGTGCCGCCGCTGGAGAGATGCTGAACGTGGTAGCGGCAGCCGATGGAGCGATTCAGACGGACATCGCGTTCGACGATCATCTCTTCGGCGACGCGCGGCCAGCCGACGAGACCGAGGCGGGTGCTGACACTGCCAGCGTGCATGGATGCGTTGCGCGTGAGCGAGGCCTCCTGGCAGTGCTGCATGAGTGCAAGGCCGGTGGGCTTGATGTAGGTGAGGGCCTTGGACATGAGCCCGGGCGAATGGACGCAGTCGCCATCATCGGTGAAGCCGACAGCGCCGGCGCGGGCCATGAGCATGATCTGGGCGAGTTCTTCGCCTTTGCGGCCCTTACTCACGGCACCGACGGGGAAGACGCGAGCACCGCCGCCGCCTGCGCCGCGCGGGCCGGCTTCGCGCTCGGCGGTCGTATGGATGTATTCCACCATCGCGTCATCATCGATGGCGGGGGTGGTGTTGGGCATGCAGCAGACGGTGGTGAAACCGCCAGCGGCCGCGGCGGATGCGCCGGACCGAATTGTCTCGGCCTCTTCCATGCCCGGCTCGCGGAGATGAACGTGGGGATCAATGAGGCCGGGAGAGACGATGCAGCCGCCGGCGTCGATGACGCGGGTGGCGGAGGCGCGATCGAGGTTTTTGCCGATGGCGGTGATGCGGCCGCTGGAAACAGCGATATCGGCGAGTTGGTCGAGGCCATTGGCGGGATCAATGACGCGGCCGCTGGTAATGAGAAGTGTGGACATCGGGGTGAGGGTAGGGAATGTTGAGAGTAACGGTGGGGGTTGAGTGATGGTGAGGTTGCAACAGCACCGGCGTTCTCGCTGGGCTCGAAAGCCGATGGCACGGAATTGGTGGCACGGGGGAGAAAAGACAACGCCCGCCTCAGATGAGGCGGGCGTTGCGTGTAGGACTACAGAGTTCGAAACCGGAAGGCCGGGATCGAATCAGTCGCGCCAGCGGTTGGCGAAGGGAACTTCGCCAGCGGCCGAGGGGCCGTGGAAGGCGCGGAGGTAGGCGTTGGTGCCCAGCAGGATGCTGGTGCCGCCGGTGTCACCACCGGACTGGTTGTTCTCGTTGACGAAGAGGCAGTCGGGGACCGTGGAACCGGTGCCGGCGGGCGTCTTGGTGTAGGTGATCTGGTCGGGGTTGGGCTTGGTCTCGAAGTTGACGTGGTTGTCGTTGTAGCCGATGTTGCCTTCCCAGGTGTTACGGCCACCGTGGATCAGCAGCGTGGGGGAGTCGATACCACCGCCGTTGGGGGTGGTGACGAGAGCCCAGCGGCCTGTGGTGGGGTTCGGGCCAGCGTCGGTGGCGAGATAGGTGGGGCCGCGGTTGCCGAAGACGGCTTCCGTGGAGTTGTAGGTGTCAGACCACTGGCTGCGGCGCTTGCCGAAGGGGAGGACGTGGGCGTAGGACTGGTTGCTGATGCCAGCGGTGCTGTTGGGGTCGTTCATGAGGAACTCAGCCGAGCCGCTGTAGCCAGCCGCGCCGTCGGACGGAACGCCGTGGAACTTGGGGTCCCAGAGAGCGCTGGCGGTGACGGGGGCGCCGGTGGGGCTGGTGTACTCGTACTTGTCGTAGCGCTGCACCTTGCCGGTGTTGGCCTCGGCGGGGGAGATGCAGATTTCCGGAGAGATGTTGCCGTTCTGGATGAGAACGGACATCATGTTGCCGGTGGTGTTCTTGGGCTCCCAAGAAGCGGCCGAACCCTGGTTGGTGGTGTTGGCGGTGGGGTCGATGACGCTGGGGAGGGGATATGCGGACTGGTTGTTGGAGGCCCACACAACGAGCGCCTGGACGATGCCGCGGACCTGGGTGGAGTCCTTGAGCTGGCGAGCGGAGGCGCGGGCCTTACCGAGCGCGGGCAGCAGGATGCCGACCAAGAGGGCGATGATCGCGATGACCACCAGGAGTTCGATGAGGGTAAATGCACGATTCTTCTTCATGGGAAACTCGCTCCGAAAAAGGGGAACAGGAAACGGTTGATTTCGCCGCCGCGGGTGCAAGAGAGGGTCGCTTTGGGCGTTCACTCTTACAGATTCGCGAGGCACGGGGAACACATGAACGGGGGCCACAGAAACTCGAACGCGGACAGATCGACTCTACGAGATCATGTGAGGGGACACGCCGCTGGAGAAGCGGAGTGAATCCTACATGTCAGCTTCAGCGGGAAGCTGAACAAGAATACGTTGTCAGCGGAGTGAACGAACGCCCTGTTCAAGGGACGACCGTCATGCCGCACACCCGACGAGACCCGCAGCAAGACCCGGGTTACTCACAGACGCAGCGGCTTGATGAGCAAGAAGTTCGGGGCCAGTATGCCGTCATAACGCGATCGCCCAAAGGCGAACCCGCAGAACGGGAGACGGGCACCACGGACTGAGCAGATCAGGGACCGGGGCGTCCAACCAGATTGTCGGGGGTGCATTGTGGCCCTCTTCGCACATGATGCGGGCGATCGAACGATCGCATGAGGACATTTCGAGGCAGGTATTCGAAGCGGGACCGAGACGCACACCCAAAGAAACGTACGCGCGTACTCAAACAAGATACACGATTCTGTACGGGTGTCAAGGGGGGCGGTTCCGGAGGGGGTGGTGAACTTTATTTTTTGTGGAGAATCGGAGGAGGGGAATACACGCCCCCTCCGTCCTTGCTCGTTCCGCTCGCTCGGACACCTCCCCCGCTGGAGCGGGGGAGGAGGGGGAGGAGAGGTTGCTATTCTGGGGGCATGAGCATTGCCAACCGATCGGACCCTGAACAGGTGATGGCCGCACTGGGGCTGACCCTCCCCACTCCTTACGCCCCGGTGGCGGCGTATGTGCCGACGCGACGGGTGGGGAATCTCCTGTACATCGCGGGGCAGATCCCGATGCGGGAGGGGAAGGTCATGGTGACGGGGCTGGTGGGGCGGGACGTGTCGATGGAGGTGGCGCGGGAGTGTGCGCGGCAGTGCACGCTGAACGGGCTGGCCGCGGCGAAGGGGGCGATTGGCTCGCTGGCAAACATCAAGCAGGTGGTGCGGGTGGGTTGCTTCGTGGCGTGCGAGGCGGGGTTTGTGGATCATCCAAAGGTGGCGAACGGGGCGAGTGAGTTGTT
The DNA here is from genome assembly GCA_046593245.1 of Phycisphaerales bacterium. Taxonomy (GTDB): domain Bacteria; phylum Planctomycetota; class Phycisphaerae; order Phycisphaerales; family UBA1924; genus UBA4658. Next base: position 4,955 of record JBKJOD010000164.1, on the reverse strand, counting down.
GATGGAGATTTTTGGGGAGAGCGGAAGACACGCGCGGGCAGCGGTGGGAAGCAGCTCGCTACCGCTGGGGGTGCCGGTGGAGGTGGAGTTTTTGTTTGAGGTGGAATGAAGAAACGATCCACCGCGGAGGGCCGCAGAGATCGCGGAGGGGAAGGATTTAGAAACAAAGGCGGCTGAGAAGAAGTTTCAAATTTGAAATTTCAGAGTTGAAGATGGGAGTGGCCACATCGTGGGGGATGCGAATGAGAATCCGTTTGTGTCGCGCGGGGGGCTGAAGTTGCGGCGCGCGCTGGAGGCGTTTGGGGTTGATGTGCGCGGAATGCGGTGCGCGGACTTTGGGTGCAACGTCGGAGGGTTCACAGATTGTCTGTTGCAGGGCGGGGCGGTGCATGTCGTGGCGATGGATACTGGATACGGCACGCTGGCGTGGAAGCTGCGTCAGGATGCTCGCGTGACGGTGCGGGAGCGTGTGAATGCGCTGCATGCGGCGGTGCCGAGCGAGGCCGAGCGTGTGGACCTGGTGGTGATTGATATGGGGTGGACGCCGCAGCGGTTGTGCGTGCCGGCGGCGATGAAGTGGATCAGGCCGGGTGGGCGGATCATCACGCTGGTGAAGCCGCATTATGAGGTGGTCGGCGCGGAGAAGGGACTGCTGCGCGAGGGGGTGTTGAGCGTGGAGGATGGGGCGCGGATTGCGCGGCGGACGATTGATGCGATGGGAGCAATGGGAGTGCGGGTAATGGGAGAGGTGGAAAGCCCGATTGTTGGGGGGAAAACGAAGGGGAATGCGGGGGGGAACCGGGAGTGGCTCGTGATGGTGGAGGTGGATCAGAGCCGGGCAGCGTGAGCTGACGGGGGGAATCGGTTAGATTCCGAAATGCGAAAGGCATTCGGGCAGCGGCGGCCCGAACATGGGCTGGTAAGCCCATGCCACGAAAATCAGACGCTCTGCGGCTCTGATTCGCCCTTCCAGTTCTCGACTTTGGGGCGGAGTGTGACCCAGACTTTTTCGAGCAGCTCGCGGGTGCCATGGCCGGTGGCGGCGCTGAGGGTGAGGAGGGGTTCGGAGTGGCCGAGTTTGAGAGCTTTGCGAAAGCCAGCGATGGCTTTGGCAGCATCGTCTTCGTCGAGCACGTCGATCTTGTTGAGAACGATGATCTCGGGCTTCTCGGCGAGGATGGTGGAGTATTTGGCGAGTTCGCGCCGGATCATGGCGTGATTTTCGGCGGGGGTGGTGCCATCTTCGGGGGCGACGTCGAGCAGATGAACGAGGATTTTGGTGCGCTCGATGTGGCGGAGGAACTCGTGGCCGAGGCCGGCGCCATCGGCCGCGCCTTCGATCAGGCCGGGGATGTCGGCGAAGACGAGACGGCGCTTGGTATCCAGGACGGCAATGCCGAGCTGTGGCTGGAGCGTGGTGAAGGGGTAGCTGGCGATTTTCGGTTTGGCGTCGGAGATGGAGCTGAGAAGGGTGCTCTTGCCAGCGTTGGGGAGGCCGACGATGCCGACATCGGCGATGAGCTTGAGTTCGAGCTTGAGACGAACCTGCGGGCCGGGCTCGCCGGGCTGGGCGGTTTTGGGGGCCTGGTTGGTCGGGGACTTGTAGTGCTCGTTGCCGAAGCCGCCCTTGCCGCCCTTGGCGATGACGAAGGACATGCCAGCGGGGCTCATGTCAACGATGAGGTCGTTGGTGTCTTTGTTGTACACCAGCGTGCCGGGGGGGACGCGGACGATCAGATCCTCGCCGGCGAGGCCGTATTGCTGCTTGCCGCGGCCGGGCTGGCCGTTGGGGGCTTGCCAGTGGTGCTGGCCGCTGAAGTCGAAGAGCGTGTTGACGTTTTCGTCGGCGAAAAAGATGACATCGCCGCCACGGCCACCATCGCCGCCTTTGGGGCCACCCTTGGGAATGTACTTCTCGCGACGGAACGAGATGCAGCCGTTGCCGCCGTTTCCGCCCTTGACCGTGATTTCAGCTTCGTCGATGAACACGGGGGAGGGTAGGAGAGAAAACGCAAAGCGAAGAGCGCAAATCGCAAATTGGATGCAACAGAGCCCGAATGGCTCTACATTCCGGCTTTTCGCTTTGCGTTTTTCGCTTTGCGTTTTTTATCACGCCGCGGCGCGGTAGCGGCCGGTGGCGAAGTGGCGGAGGAGGCGGTCGCGATCGGCCAGGCGGACGAAGGAGTGGAAGGTGGCGGCCATTTTGTATGGGCCGGGTTCATCCTCGTCTTCGAGCCAGACGACGTTGGCGGTGACGAGGATGGTGCGATTGGATTCGAGATCCTGGGTGGAGAGGTTGGGGAGGGTGATGCGCATCTGCACGGTGGAGCCGGGCGAAATCGGTTGCTCGGCCTCGAAGCGGATGCCGCCTTCGGAGATGTCGTATGCGTGGCCCTCGTTGGCGAATGCGCCCTCGGACTGATCGCCCACTGCCGCGATGACCAGCGGCGTGTACATGGGTTCGAGTTGAAAGCGGGGATAGGTGCGACGATCGGTGATGGAGGGTTGCACGCGCGAAGCTCCGGTGGGGCGGCGCGAGCACGTGGGTGTGATCGCGACCGACGGGGAGCTATCGGGCTTCGACGGGATGCGCTTGAAGATGTGGGCGCGGGCGTTCGGGGAGATGCCCGAGAGAGGGGAGAGAGTTATATGAAAAGTGCGAACAGGGGCCGAGTAGGGGAGATGAGAGACTGAGCGGGGGGCGCACGAGCGATCAGCACGCAGAGCGTACGGAGAGGGAAACGTGAATGGAGTGTGGCGTGGACTGAAACTGACTGCGGCGCGGAGCATAGGCATTCGGGCTGAAGCGGCCCGAACGTGGGCAGGAAAGCCCATGCCACTTGCGTGTTACTCGGGCTTGGGGGCTTCGACGAACTCGACGCCGATGCGGCTGACCCGAATGTTCATGCGGTGCTCGATCTCCGCGATGAGATTGGGAGGGAGGTGCGCGAGGATGCGCTGGCTCAGGTCCGCGGGGATGTCACGCATGGAACCTTCGGAGGTGACGATGTGGGCGTGGTTGGAGAGATCGGCGTCGTACCGGAATGCTGCGGTGGAGCCGCCGCAGGTCGGAGCGATGCGCCGTGCGAGGCCGTGCTTGGTGAAGGTGTCGAGGGCGTTGTAGACGGTGGCGAGAGAGATGCCGCCAGAGTCATTGATGCGGCTGACCGTGTTGTGGAGCTCTTCGGCGGTCGGGTGAACCTTGCTGGCCATGAGCGCGGAGAAAATGATCTCGCGCTGGGTGGTGCAGCGAAGGCCACGGGTGCCGAGGAGATGGCGGATGGCATCGGTCGTCATCATGCGATTATTCGCTGGAGGAGTGCACCAAACTAATAGACCGCAATCTATCAATCGGATGGCGTAAAGGCCGAATCAGACGGCTGCGGAGCCATCGGGACGGAAGATCATGCGGCGGTGTGGGACACCGGCTTCATCAAAGGTATCGGAATCAAAGGTCCAGCCCAAGGATTGATAGAAACCGTAGGCGGTATCACGGGCGTGACAATAGATCTCGGTGAGGCCGAGGTTGCCGAAGGCACGCTGCTCAATGGCGACGACCAGGCGCGTGCCAATGCCCTCACCCTGGCGCTGCTTGTCCACGGCCATCTGCATCAGCTTGCCGACGCCGGGTTTCGGGTAGTTCGGAAGGAGCAGGGCGGTGCCGATGACGCGCGGGCCGGCGGGATGATCGAAGATGGCGACGAAGTGGTCGAAGTGTTCTTCCTTCGCACCGCCCTCGGGGAACATGGCGCGGAACTTGATGCAGTCCAGGCCAATCGGGCGGAGGAGAACATCATCGCGCAGCGCGGCCTCCTGCATGTGCAGGGCATCGGAGACCATGATGCGGCGGACGTGGATCATCGGTGGGCGGAAGGGTACACGATTTTGCGCGTGGAGGGTAGGGAGAACGAGAGCACCGGGGAAGAGGACTGGAGGAGAAGAGGGGTAGTGCAGAGTGAGGACGCCATACGCATGGCGAGAACGTATTGTGACGGAATGGGTGATGCGTTGCAAGAGGGTGCCGGGTTGCTGTGTGAGCGGTGTGGGTATCCGCTGGGTGGGCTGGAGGGGGAGCCGGTATGCCCTGAGTGTGGGATGGCAGTGGCGGAGTCGATGCCGGAGCGGAGGGTGGGGACGGCGTGGCAGCGCGGAGCGTCGGTGCGGACGTATGTGCGGACAGCGTTTGAGACAGTGGTTCGACGACGCGAGACGTTTGGTGCTCTGCGGCTGGCGGTGGATGAACGCACGAGGTGGCTGCTGGTGATACACATCGCCCTCGCGACGATCATCACCGTGGGATCGTGGGCGATGTTTCGCTCGTGGTTTGGAAGCGGGATGACACTGTGGTATGTACGCCCGACGACACAGATGGGCGGAGTGGCGGCGGATGTGGACGCGTTTGCCGTGCCGCGGGCATGGGGGACGATTGCGATCGGGGCGGGAGTCGTGCCGCTGCTGCTGCTGCTGCTGACGTGGATCGAGACACGCGGGGTGCGATTCTTCGGAAGCGTCGGGGGTGGCGGGTGACGGGGCCGATCGCGTGGAGCGTGTGCGCGCACGCGGGGATCGGGTGGGTGATTGGGAGTGTGGTGTATGCGTTCTCGCCCTGGGTGTTGATATGGCTGCGACCGCTGTACGACTTGTTTCCAGCGGCAACGGGCGTGCGGGTGGCGACGGAGGCGGCGATGTGGGTGCCGATCGCGGCGTGTGTGGTGGGGATGCTGGTGTTTGAATCGCTGGTGTATGTCGGGATTCGCGCGTGCCGATATGCAAACGAGCCGAGGGCGGACTAGCATGGATGCTCTCACTTGGCCGAACAACTTGTTCGTGAGCCAGTCTTATTCGCACGCCTGACGCAACGGAGTCGCGTCGTGTCTCTCCCCCCCACTGCTGATTCGCGGGCATCGAGGCCCGGCGGCTCGGCTGACCTCAGCGATGTGCAGCAGACGACGGCC
>JBKJOD010000118.1:0-10226 GCA_046593245.1 Phycisphaerales bacterium | reverse complement strand
TTTCAGAATGAGGCAAACGGGAACGCGGTTCACTACGGCTGGATGCGTATTTCGCTCAGCGCAACTCTCAGTTCGCAGCCGCGAACCCTCGTCGAATATGCGTATGAGAATCAGGCGGGCGTGGGCATCGCGGCGGGCGTGATTCCGTCAGCGGGCGTGTGCTGCCGCGGAGCGACCTGCAACGCGACGGTGGGATTGGCGAGTTGTGCCGCGCCGGGTGGCACGGCAGGTGCGACCTTCGTGGCGACCGCGACGGTGTGCAACGCGGTGCCGATCTCCAACTCTCCCTGCTGCTACGCGGATTACAACAAGCTGGGGGGCGTGACCGTGACCGACATCTTCGACTTCCTGACCGACTGGTTCGGGAGCTCCATCTACGCCCGCACGGGCAGCAACGGAACCCCGGGCACGCTGAGCGTTCAGAATATCTTTGACTTCCTCGGCGCGTGGTTCGCGGGCGGCTGCTGATCCCGGCATCCGCGGCCATGTCTTGACATTCATTCAAACGCCCGAAGCGAACACGCTTCGGGCGTTTGTGTTTGATCCCGAGAATGATGATGCCGGGCGGCTGAGGTGCGGTGGCGTGTGCGGATCGCTTGCGGCGGCGAAGATGGCCGCTCTACTTGTTCGAGCCGACCGAAAGCAGCGAAGGTGCGGGCTGCCCGGCGGTTGGTGGTGCGTTGGCAGAAACAGCCGCTGGTGCGGCATCGAGCGGTGTGGTCACGCGCGGCGCGAGCGATTCCAGCGTGGCAAGGGCCTGAGCAATACTGGTCACGACGTATTCAGTGCCGAGATCGCCGAGGCGATCTCGCGCTGCGGCTGTGGAAATGGATGCGTCCCACAGACCAACAACGATGGGGAGATCGGGGAATTTCTGGCGGAGCCGTTTGCAGAGCACGCGGGCGTGCAGCGCGGCCACTGGAGGCAACGCGGAGATACAGATGGCGGCGGGAGCGAGCGTTGCGACGCGTTCGAGCGTCTCGCCGGTGAGAGAGTCCCAAGAGACAATGTTGGTGGAGAAGTGTGCTGGATCGAGCTGGCGGGCGATCATGCGGCAGGCGAGTTCATCCGCCGCATCGCGTGAGGCAATGCAGGCGATGAGGGGGACCGAGCCAGTTGCCGGGGGCGTGCCCCGCGGATAGGTGCCGGCGTCTTCGATCAGAAGTGTGGCGAGTTCCAGGATGGAGCGTTGCTGCTCATCGTCGAGTTGCTCTCGATGGCGGTCGGCCTCGGCCAGGCGCATGGCGGGTAGGAGCAGGGTGTCGTAGATCTCAATGGGCTTGGCATCGGCATTCTCACGGAAAATGAGCGCGGCCTCCTCGTGGTCGCCGGCGAGCAGGCGCTGGTAGAGCCGGGCCTCCGGCCGGAGCGCGAAGGCATCACCGAGCAGTGTTTCGAGGAATGAAAATCGCGGAATGTGGCGGCCCATGACGGCAAGGCAGACCGTCAGCGGCGTTGCCAGGAGCAGGCCGATGGGGCCCCAGAGCCAGGTCCAGAAGAGCGCGGAGGCGAGGATGGCAATCGAGGAGACGCCAGTGCCGGATGAAAAGAGCAGCGGCTCGATGAACTGTCCAGCGGTGATCTCAACGGTTGCGATCAGCGCAGCAACCATGATGGGCTGCTTGAAATCCGGCGCGATGGCCAGGGAGAGAATCAGGGGGAAGGCCGAAGCGATCCAGGTGCCGATGTACGGAACAAAGCGGAGAAGTGCGGTCAGCAAACCCCACACAAGTGCGCCGGGGACTCCCAGCAGGAGCAGTCCCAAACCGATGACCAGACCGACGCTGCCATTGAGAATAGTTTGAAGAAGCAGATACCGGGTCACGCGCTTGGCGGCATCGTCCAGCGCGGGAGTGGTCACGTGCATGGATCGCTCGCCCAGGAGCTTCACGAGTCTGTCGCGCAGGTCTTCTCGCTTCAGAAGCATGAAGATTGAGAAGACAATGACGATGGCAGCTGTGGCGACCGGGCCCAGAAGCGGTGTGAAGAGCGTTCGGGCATATTCAAAGGGCGGAGTGGGGACTTCAACCACCTTGACGGACACAGGCCCCGCGTTCGTGGCACCGGCAGACAGCGAAGCGGACCCGTCCGCTGCGGGTGTGCCGCCGATTTCGCGGCCAACATCTGTGATGGCCTGACTGGCCTCACCGAGTATGCGTCCGTGCGAGTCGCGGAAGGACTGGAGCTTGGCGATGATGTTGGACTTGTACTCGGGCAGGTGAGAGGCGAGTTGATAGGCCTGTTCCTCGAAGATCCAACCCGTCGCGCCGACGGCGGCGATGACAACCGCCATGACGATGGCGATGGCGATGGGGCGTGGAATGTGGAGTTGCTCGAGCCGAGAACAGATCGGTGTGAGCAAGAACGACAGCAGGGTGGCCAGCGCGATCGGGATCAGAAGCTCACGAGCCAGCGACAGCGCGGCAACGACCAAGATCAGAGCCAGGAGAGGGACGATCCAACTGGGCGTGTTTCGCGGAGAGAGCATGTGGGCTGCCATACCGCGGTGCGCGCGGGGAAGTTGCCCGCCCTTGGCATATTCTTGGCCGGAGACGTGACAGAGGGCTAATCGCGAGGTGAGGGGCGGCTCAGAATGCCCAGAAAATGCACCCACGGCTGAGCAAGCACGCCGGAAAAGGGGGCCGTTCGGGTGTACTATCGGGGCTCAGACTGTCGGAACCCGCCGCGGTTTGAGGAGCAAACATGTCATGATCGGGGCGGTAACTCAATTGGTAGAGTGCTAGCTTTGCAAGCTAGATGTTGGGAGTTCGAGTCTCCTCCGCTCCACTTATCAAGAAAAAGAAGGGCCTCCCTGGGAGGCCCTTCTGTGTTAGTGGCCGGATTGAGTGCCGCAGCGTGTGTTGTCGCCGACCGACGGGGTGTCGCGCTCGGGGCAACTGCTGGGGAAGGACGGTGATACGCCATCAGCGGTCAGAGTCCATTTCGGAAGCCGGGACCAATCAATCACGCAGCATGGCCGTTGGCGTCACCGTGGGGCCGACGAGGTTGAGCGTCTGGATCGTGGTATCCACCTTCAGGTGTGATTTGTCCGAGCCCTTGTCGCGGTCCACCATGAAGATCTTCAGGGAGTAGGTGCCGCCGTCGACGAGCCAGGTGAGTCGATCCAGGTCGATGGTCTGCGTGCCGAAGGGACGCTTCTCCTTAGACTTGTACGCACCGCCGATGTCAACGACGAGTTTGCCGTCTATGTACACCCAGACGTCGTCCATCGCAGAGACTGTGAGCCACCAACCGGCGCCTTGCTCGTGGATGAAGGTGGTATCGCACTGATAGGAGTAGCGCTTCTTCTTGACCTTGCCGGCGGTGATCAGCTCCATAATGTCATCTTGGCCCTGCTTGAGGCCGAGTTCGCGCCGCTGGCCCTTGTCCAGATAGGCGGTGAATCGGTAGACGGCATCGGTGCCGCGGGTGAAGGTGATCGGGCACTGGTAGCTCTCGTTCACGCCCTCCTGGTCGCGCCACCAGTTCGTGACATCCTCTTCGGGAGTCACGGCGTCGCCCGCGTCCTTTGCGACTCTCTTGGGCGAGACACCGGCCTGATCGCCGGGCCGGTTTGCGATGTATGGCTTGGGCCAGATGATCGGACGGGCCGTCGCGTCCATCCACGGTGTCTGGACGAGATACCCGCTGCCGGAGAACACGGGCTTGCCCTGGGCGTCCAACTGGGGCTGCAGGATGTCCACGTATAGACCCTGGCCATAGTTGGGTTGAAAGTTGTCAAAGTCTCGGGCCATCTCGCGCTGGTTCTTCTTGTAGAAATCCCAGATGACGCCGGAGACGGTCACGCTCGGCCGATCGCGGTATGAGTCATACCACCGCGGTCCGTTCTGGTCCATGGCGCTGGAGTGGCGGGGCCCGTTGAGCGAGCCGATGCCCGCCACGGTGAGAACGAGGATCGCACAGGTAAAAACACGTGATTTGCTGGTAAGCATGGTCGTTGCTCCTGTCTTGAGACGCTGCGGGATGCGTTTAGAATGGACGGTGAACAGAACTTCAAGGCCGCGATGAGAAATACGATTCAGGCGAGTGCTGTTCAAGCGCCGTTGGATGAAGTCGTGGAAATATGGGAGGCATAATGGTTTTCATCGGGGAGTTCCGCCGCAGTCTTGACGCAGGGCCGTGGTTATGGGCAATCACGGGCGCGGGTGTATCAGTGCGGCCCCGCAATGAGGGATCGCGATGCCGCGGGTTCGCGACTGGTCGCGGCGGTCTGGTGTGTCCGTCCAAGCGTGCGTGCTGATAACGGCGATCATGGGCACCGCATCAGATGACTCGCGCTCGATGGACAGACTCATATTGACCAGCGCGGTATCGGCAAATGGTTGATCCAAGCGGAGCGCGCGGTTTGTATTGATGGCGGGTGTTGAGGCCAGAGAATTGTCTTACATACATCCAGTGAACCAGCCACCGAGAAAATCGAAGATGTCCCGCACGGTGGTCTCGCCGGAGGCGTTGAAGTCGCCTTGTACGGCAAACCAATCGGTAAGGAAGTCAAAGATGTCCTGGACGCTGAGCGTGCCGTCGGCGTTCCAATCGGCGGCGCAGGAGCTGATGGTGATGGTCTGGTTGGCGGGAATGTTCTGGCGGAGTGTCACGGCGCCATCGGGCCATTCCACGCGAAGCTGGGAAATGGTGGTGGTGGTACCGAGGCCGAAGTGGGCGGAGAGTTCGCTCTGGCTGAGGTAGTTGGAGCCGCCGCAGATCCAGCGGTGCTGGGTGATTCCACCTGCGGTCACGACGACGTGCGCGCCGTAGCCATTCGGGGCGAGGCCGCGCGCTGGGGATGAGGCGTGCGTGTTCAGGAAGGTGCGGAGGAAGTTGGAGTTGGCCCCGGAGCGATCGTTGCGGTACAGGGTGAGCGGGCCGGCGTTGGTGGCGATGAGGATGTCCTGGGTACCGTCGTTGTTGTAGTCAAACGCCACAATGCCGCGCCCTTGGCCGGTGTGCGTGATGCCGCAGGCCGGGGCCGCGCTCGCGAACGGGACTGTGCCTGCGTTGTAGAACACGCACGTCGGATCGGCGAAGAACTGATTTCCGTAGTATGGGTCGGGCCAACCGTTGGTGGCGACAATGTCGAGGTGGCCGGAGTTCCGCAGATCGGAGGCGACCGTACCCCAGCCCCAGCCACCCTGACGCACGGCGCTCGAGGTACCGACTTCGGTAAATGTGTGCCCGCCGCCGTTCATGTACAGCATGTTGCCGGTGCCGGGAACGCCGGGGTACGAAGCGGAGGCGAAGATAGATGTGACGTACCAATCGGGGCGGCCGTCGTTGTTGAAGTCGCCGACGGCGGTGCCCATGCCATTGCCATCCAGGCCCACGCCCGACTCGGCGGTGTGCTCGGTAAACGTGCCGTTGGTGTTATTGATGAAATACTTGCTGCTGCCGAAATCGGCGGTCCAGAGCAGCTCGGGGTACCGATCGCCGTTCATGTCCACAAAGCGCGGCGAGAATCCGCCGACATAGCGCATGTTGTAGCCGAGCGAGCTGGTGGTGTCGGTGAAGGTGCCATCGCCGTTGTTGTGGAAGAGGTGGTTCCCGCCGGAGTTGTATTGCCAACCGGCAACGGCGAGGTCGAGGTTGCCATCCAGGTCGTAGTCGCCCCAGGCCGCGCCGAAGCCGTCGTACACCGACGTGGTGGTGGATTGCACGCCCGCGGCGAGCGCGCCTTCGGAGAAAGAACCGTGGCCGGTGTTGCGATAGAGGAGATGGTGGCAGTGCAGGCCGTCAACGCCGCCGCTGGTGATGTACAGATCAAGGAAACCGTCGTTGTCATAGTCGCCCACGGCGATGCCGAAGCCCCAGTGGGTGCGGGCAACGTTCCAATCGGCGGCATGATCGGTAAAGGTGCCGTCGTGGTTGTTGATGTAGAGCTTGTCGGCCGCGCCGGGGCCGCCGAGGACGAAGAGGTCCTGCCAGCCATCGTTGTTGAAGTCGCCCGCCGCGATGCCGCCGGTCATCCAGGAGAGTTGGGTGCCGGGCGTGCTGGTGTGGATGGCAGTGAGGCCGGCGGCGATGGTTTGGTCGGAGAACTGCGGAGATTGAGCGAACGCAGGCGGAGCCATGAACGTGCTGGCGAACAGGACGACAACGGCGTGTGCTCGTTGCGCCCGCGTACCAATTGCGGTGCGAAGCGTGGCGCGCGAGGGTGGCCAGAGCGTTGGGCGGAGTGCGGGCATGACACTGAAAAGTTACCTCTTGTCGGCGGCGCGGCAAGGTGGGGGGTGAAAATGCGGGCGCGACAGGCGGAAACTGCTGCCAATTACGACGCGTGCGGGCAAGCACGTGTCACAGTGACAACGCGCGATGCGCCAGCTATAGCACGCCGGAGGGTGTGAGAACGGGTGATACAGGTGGAGTGGAGGTATGCTGCGTCCGACATCCGAGGAGGAACAGCATGAGCGGGACACGTTCGAATCCGACATCGCGGCGCGAGTTTCTGGCGGTGACTGGGATTGCGGCGGCGGCGTCGCTTTCGCGGGTGGCCGTGGCGGAGGTGGCGAGCGATCAGCCGCATGAACCCCCGACACCCTCGGCAGTGCCCGTGCCCACAGTTCTGCCCAGTGTGGAGCAGCGGGCGCGGGGGATCACGGTTGACACGATCGCAGCGGCGGAGATGCTGGCAGGGATTTCGTTTACGCCGGCCAAGCGGGAGATGATGGCCAAGACGATCAAGGGGCAGGTGGCGCGGATCAAGCGGCGGCAGGCGATGCCGCTCCCAGGAAATGAGGTGGCACCGGCACTGACGTTCGATCCGCGTCTGCACGGGATGACGCTGGAGCGGAAACAGCGGGCGATGGTGCGAACACCGATTGGAATGGGAGCGACGGCGCTGCCGGAGGTTCCGGGGAATGATGAGGACATCGCATACGCGCCGGTGAAGGTGCTGTCGCGCTGGATCGAGGCGAGAAAGCTGACAAGCCGGCGGCTGACAGAAATCTCGCTGGAGCGGCTCAGGCGGCTGGACTCAAAGCTCAAGTTCGTCATCACGCTGACGGAGGAGCGGGCGCTGCGTCAAGCGGATCGAGCAGACGCGGAGATTGCGTCGGGAAAGTATCGCTGGCCGCTGCATGGGATTCCGTGGGGGGCCAAGGACCTGCTGGACACCGCGGAGATCGCGACGACATGGGGAGCGGAGCCGTACGTCGATCGGGTGCCGAGGCAAGACGCGGCGGTGGTGCGAAAGCTGGACGAGGCGGGAGCGGTGCTGGTGGCCAAGACGACGCTCGGGGCGCTGGCCATGGGGGATGTCTGGCACGGTGGGCGGACGAACAATCCGTGGAAGCTGGCGAGCGGGTCGTCCGGCTCCAGCGCGGGATCGGCCGCGGCGGTGGCATCCGGTTGCATCGGGTTCGGGATCGGGACCGAGACGCTGGGGTCGATCATCTCGCCATCCAAGACGTGCGGGAGCACGGGGCTGCGTCCGACGTTCGGGCGGGTGTCGCGGGCGGGAGCGATGGCACTGTGCTGGTCGCTGGACAAGATCGGGCCGATGACGCGGTGCGCCGAGGATTGCGCGCTGGTGCTAGGGGCGATCAATGGGCCGGATGTGGAGGATTCGTGCTCGGTGGACATGCCGTTCAACTTCGATGCGAGCAAGGGCGTGAAGGGGCTACGCGTGGGGTACATTGCGGCGGTGATGGAGGGGCGGGGGGTCGATCCGATGCACAAGACGGTCTTGGAAAAGCTGCGCGGATTGGGGTGCGAGGTGGTGGAGTTCGAGCTGCCCAAATGGCCGTATGACACACTGCTGAACATTCTGCACTGCGAGGCGGCGGCGGCGTTCGAGGAGTTAATGCGGAGCGGGCGGGAGGACCTGCTGAAGGCACAGGGGCCGGATGCGTGGCCGAACACGTTTCGGGAATCATGGTTCATTCCTGGGGTGGAGCTGGTGCAGGCGCAGCGGTTCCGACGGCAGTGCATGGTGATGATGATGGAGAAGTTCGCGGCGGCAGGGGGGCTGGACGCGATGCTCGACCCGACGAACACAGGGCAGCTGTGCATGATTACCAACAGCACGGGGCACCCGTCGCTGACTATCCGGATTGGATTTGGTGATGACGGGCTGCCGCTGGCGACGACGCTGGTGGGGCGGCTGTACGAAGAGGGAACGCTGGTGCGGCTGGGATCAGCGCTGGAGGGAGAGCTGGGGGTATGGGAGATAAGGCCGGAGATTTGATTCAGAAAACCGAATCCGGGAAATCTCAGCGACTCTCGTTGTCCGGCGCGACGAGCTCGACATCTTTGAGGAGGTGGAGGGGCATGCACTCCTTGACCTTGACGCGGTTGCCGTCGCGGAGGGAGGTGACGCACTCGTACAGGCCAGCGGCCATCATGCTTGGGAACAGGTGATGTCGGCGCGGAAACAAGCGTCTGATGGGTGAGAGGCGTTTGCCGCGTGTTCAGAGAGGGAGCGAGAGCACGAACGTTATACCGGGGGCGGCGTGTGACATGTGCGAGAGATCGCCGCCGATGTCGCGGGCGAGCTGGCGCGAGAGGAACAGTCCAAGACCAATGCCGGGGATGGGATCCGACTTTGACTTGCCGAAGGCCGTAAAGGGCTGAGCACGTGGAGAGAGGCCGGGACCGCGATCGCTCACGGAGAGGGTGAGGTGGGTGGAGGTGGAAGCTACGGCGAGGTCAATATCGGTGTGGGCAAACTTGCAGGCGTTGTCCACGATGTTGATAAGGATCTGCTGCACGGCGACGGGGTCGGTGCGAATGGAGTGTTTCCCGATCGTGTCGTGAAAAGAGACGGTGAGGGCAACGCCCGCTTGATCGGCGCGGCGTTGCAGCGCGGGGAGAGATTGCTGGAGGAGCGCGTCCACGGTGATCGGCTGGGCCTGACGTGGGGAGAGTTTGTTCTCTAGCCGCGAGTACGCAAGGACGTTCTCGATGAGGTGGCCGAGGCGGTCTGACTCGGTGACGAGGGTGGTGAGATACTGGGCACGTCGCGCGGGATCGTCGATCATCCCCGCCGCGAGCATTTCGGAATACATGCGAAAGGTGGTGAGCGGTGTGCGCAGCTCATGGGTGACGGCGGATGCGAAGTTGGCACGGCGCTCGCTTAGGGCGAGTGTGGCGCTCAGGAGATAACCGATTGCGCTGGCCGCGAGCAGGACGCAGAGCCAGGCGATGAGAAGAGAGATGCGGAGCGGCGTGATGGAAGGCACGCTGGCGGGGGGAATCGCCGATGCCGGGACGACCAGCCGCGCGGGAATGGAAGCGAGGCGTCGGGTATCGTCTGGGTTCGCTCCGAGAGCGGGTGCGAGGCTTGCGCCGGGAAGAATGTCCTTGATGCGATCGAGGAGGTCCGGAGCGAGGCGTTGCCATTGGGGTCCGGTTGCAACTCGATTCGAGTTCAAGCTGCTGCGCTGCTGGTATTCCTGCTGGCTGAGTTTGCCCTGATACTCGGGCTCGAAGCGTTGCTGTACCTGGCTGTTCTGCTGAATGAGTTCGGCTTCGTTGCCGCTTATGACATTCGCGGTTGAGGGGGTGGCCAGCATGAGTGCCGCGGCGGAGTCCATCCGCCAAAGCGCGAGACGAATGGTCTCTTCGAGCGCGGCATTGGCCTGCGCCTGCGCCTCGGCCTGCTCAAACCGCAGCATGCGCACAGTGAAGAAAAGCATGACCGCGAGCACCGTGGCGAGCGCGGCGGAGAACGCGAGCCAGACTGGAGTGGGGCGTTTCATGGGTGGTCCGGCTCTCCGAGCCGGATGGAACCGGGCGTCCGGCTCGGAGAGCCGGACCACCCAGAACTGGACCACCCGGTGGCGAGCATGTATCCCTTGCCGCGGACGGTGAGCAGGAGCTTCGGTTCTTCGGCATGGTCGCGGAGTTTTTCACGTAGGCGTGCGACGTGCATGTCGATAGTGCGGGTGGCGACGCCGCGCGGGTCCACCTGCCAGACGGCGGTGAGAAGCTCATCGCGAGACACGGCGCGGGTGGGGTTTTCGGCGAGGTAGCGAAGCAGGTCGGCCTCTTTCTCCGAGAGGTCCTCGCGATCCCCGGAATCAAAGCGCAGCTCGCGGCGGTGCAGATCGGCCTCCAGTCCTGCGGTCAGGAAGTGGATCAGGCCGACGCTGGTCGGGCGCGCGGGCGAGCGGCGAAGCACGGCTCGGACCCGGGCGATGAGCTCGACGACGCTAAAGGGCTTGACGACATAGTCGTCCGCGCCGAGCTGCAACCCTTTGACTCGATCGGAC